>CAMLNY010000052.1 GCA_946481405.1 uncultured Brevundimonas sp.
GACAGCCGCGGCCCCATCCTGTTCCGCCAGCAACGAACCGGCCTGAACGGCCATATCTTCACCATATACAAGTTCCGCACCATGACGGTGGCGGAACCCGGCGCCTCGGTCCGCCATGCGACGCGGGAAGACAAGCGCGTAACGCGGGTCGGTCGCTTCCTGCGCGAGACCAGCCTGGACGAAATTCCGCAACTGCTGAACGTCTTGAAGGGCGAGATGGCGCTGGTCGGTCCGCGTCCGCACGCAGTAGAGCATGACCGGCACTACGCCGCCCTCCTGCCCCACTACGATCGTCGCTTCGCCGTCCGCCCGGGGCTGACCGGTCTGGCGCAGATACAGGGGCTGCGCGGCGAGGTCCACGACGTCAGCTGCATGGCGCGCCGCGTCGACGCCGACGTCCTGTACGCCACGCACTGGAGCTTCCCCGGGGACGTGGCGATCATGGTCCGGACCCTGCCGCTGCTTCTGGCGCGGGTGAACGCCTACTGACTGATCAGTCGCGGATGAAGTGGGGGACGAAGCGCGAGGTGTTGCGCGTGATCCGGCCTTCGTCCTCGCGCACTGACATCCCGGCCGGTTCCTCGCCCACGACCCACGAACCGATGATGGCGTGGCGACCGTCGAAGACGGGCGGAGCATGGACCGCCTGGACGATGGCGCGGCCGTCATAGCCCTGATCCAGACCGCGCTCGGTCCCGGCGGCGTCGACGATCTCGATGTTGGCGCCCTCGCGCGAGAAAAGGGGCTTCCGCACATGGGCGGCCGAGAGAGCCGCGGCCCTGGGGTCGTCCTCGAAGTAGCTTTCCAGCAGGTTCGGGTGGCCGGCGTGCCGCTCCCACAGCAGCGGCAGGATGCCCTTGTTGGAGAGGATGGATTTCCACGCCGGCTCCAGCACCGTGACTTCGGCCGTCGGCAGGGGTTCGGCGTAGTCGTCGCGCAGCATCTGTTCCCACGGATAGAGCTTGAACATGGCCTGGATCAGCCAGTTCTCCTCGTCCACGAACCGGCCGTCGGCGTTCAGGCCGATGTCGCCGATGGCGACGAACTTGGGGTCCAGCCCCGCCTGTTTCGCCAGATCTTCAAGGAACCGCACCGTCTGGCGGTCCTAGACGAAGTCCGGGTCGGACGAGAAATGCACGAAGCCGCCGTCCGGGAAGATGGCCCGGAAGCGAGCGATCAGCTTCTCGTGCAGGCTGTTGAACTGGTCGGCGTCGGCCGGGATCGAGGCGTCGGCGATCCGGTCCTCCAGCCACAGCCATTGGAACACCGCGCTCTCGTAGATCGAGGTCGGGGTGTCGGCGTTGTACTCGTAGAGTTTGGCCGGACCCTTGCCGTCATAAGCGAAGTCGAAGCGGCCGTAGAGGGACGGTTCGCCCCGCTTCCAGCTGTCGGCGACGTAGTCCCGGAGTGTCTCCGGGATGTCGAGTTCGGCCATCAGCCGTTCGGACTTCACCGCCTCGTCGACGAGGTCGAGGCACATCTGATGCAGTTCGGCCGTCGGCGTCTCGATCCCCTCCTCCACCTGCTGCAGGGTCAGGGCGTAGGCGGCGCCCTCCTCCCAGTAGGCGGAGCCGGAATCGTGGTGCCAGGTGAAGCCCAGACCATCGGCGCGCGCCTGCCAGTCCGGGCGTTCGGGGAGGATGAGGCGTTGCATGGTCGGGGCGTCAGCCCGGCTCCTTCTCGCCCGGCGTGGCCTGACCGATGCGCGGGGTGACCACCGTCACGTCCGACTGCGTCAGGCGGGCCAGCACGTCGTCGGCCGAGGCGTGACCCGGCAGGATGCCCGCTTCCTTCAGCTTGGCGTCGAGGTCGGCGCCGGTGCGCTTGTCCTCCAGCTCCTGGCCGACGCGCAGGCGTTCTTCCTGTACGGCCTGACGCTGCTTGATGCGTTGCAGGCTGTCGGCGGCCGAGCCGATGCGCGAATGGGCGCCGGCCGATTGCAGGGCGACCGAGGTCTGGGCGCGCTGGACACTCTCGTTGACCTTCACGATGTCGATCTCGCGACGCAGGGTCTCGATCTTCTGGTCGGTCGAGGCGATGGCGGCGCGCAGACGGGTCTCCGCCTCCTTCATGCCCTCGATGACCGGGCCGCGCGTGGCGATCTCGGTCTCCAGCTCGGCGATCCGGCCGGCGACCTCGCGGGCCAGATCGGTCTTGCCCTGGCCGAGGGCGGCGCGGGCCGAGCTTTCGTATTTGGCGATCTGGTCCCGGAATGAGGTCATCTCGTTCTCGGCCATGCGGCGGCGGGCGACGAGGCCGGCGAGATCGTCGCGGGCTTTCCCTTGGGCGGTGTCGGCGTCGCGGATTTCCTGATCGAGGATCTTCAGGGCGTTCTGGTCGACAACCGACTGGGCCGCGTCATGGGCCGTGCCGCGGAACAGGGCGGAGAGTTTGGACAGCATGGACATTCGAAGGTCTCCGGAGATCAGGCGGCGAAGGTATCGCGCAAGGCGGTCGCGTCGATGGCGTTTTCGGCCAGCGTCCGCAGTTCGATCAGGATAGTCTGCAGCGTCGTCTTGGACGACAGCTCGCCCATCAGCTCATAGACGTCCTGATCGCCGACCGTGGTGATGGCGAAGTTCGACAGGGGCACGACGCGCTGGGCCTTCAACAGAAACTCGTTGAAGCGGGCGGTGTCGGACTGTTCCGACACAGGCCACAGCAGGACCGAACAGACGATCTGGGCGCCGCCGACCGACAGATAGATCGGCAGGTCGCCATACTCGTGCATGGTGACGAGCAGGACCGGGTCGGCGCCTTCCAGAACCCGGGCGGTCAGTTCGCCCTCGCGCACGAGTGAGGTCTCCTCCAGCGCCGCCTTGACGGCGGGCACGGTCCAGGCGGTTTCGATGACGGCGTCCATGTGAGGATCGGCTCCGGTTGATGGCGAAGAAGTGGGACGGGGACGGCGGGGCGCAAGCTCCGGCCCTCTCGTTCCGTCGGTGACGATGGCGTGCACGGCGGCGCGGACATCGTCTTTGCAGCCCTGGGGGACCCAGAACTCCAGCTTGATCATGCCGGCGTCGCGACGCGCCTTTCGCCAGGCGCGGATGCGATCCGTCCCGGAGGCAGGCGCTGAGGTGTCCACGGTGCTCGTCATGTACATGTAACGCGTAACATGAACGCTTGACGTCCGGCAAGCGGGATGCGAATTCCTTCACGGTCGCCACGGGGCGGCGTAAAGACCGGACCATGTTCAAGCGTCTCTTCGGCGGTCAGCCCGCGGCGGAACCGGCCAACCGGCTGGCGGTGGTGCGCAACATCACCGTGGGCCGCACCGTGTCGCTGGATCCCCTGGCCTGGCGCCGGCTTCAGCCCGAGACCGTGTTCAATCTGGATCGCGACGCGCTGGAGATCACGGCGCAGGGGGTGATCGCGCTGGACAGCGGTCAGCACGTCCACCGCTTCTACACCGACGACCACGTCATGCTTCAGGCCATGAGCGACGACGCGAGCGGCGTTGAAGCCTATGACTTCTCGCTGTTCATCCCGTGGACCAGCGCCTATCCGCCCGGGCCGCGCGAACGTCGCATCTGGACCGATCGGCTGTCGGAACCGGTCTTCGACGGGACGGCCGAGGAACTGCCGTCCTATCCCCGCTACTGGTTCGCCGAGAGCGATGCGCGTCAGCCGCCGGTCACCCTGTGGGAGACGATCTGGGACGACCGGACGGCGACCGTTCCCTATGGTCGCATCTTCCAGACCTGCATGCTGTACGCGCGAGAGCTGTCGGGCGGCCGCGAGCTGATGCTGGCGCTTGAGATGGAGCCCGAGAAGGCCCCCGGAAAATCCGCCGACGTCAGCCATGAGATCATGGTCGGCATCCCCCTGGAAGTCGGCGAGTTCACGGCGTGAGCCGCCCCGCACATATGGAGCACTGAGACGATGGACTGGTTCGCATTCCAGACGGGGGCCACGGCCTTCGTCATCGCCTTCGCCGCAGCGGGCGTCTTCACCGTGGCCTTCAAGCTGATTTACCAGTGGGTCACGCCGTATCACGAGCGGACCCTGATCCGGGAGGGCAATCCCGCCGCCGCCATCGCCCTGGGCGGCGCCCTGATCGGCTATGTCCTGCCGCTGGCCTCGGCCTTGTCGCACACCGTCAGCCTGATGGAATTCGCCGCCTGGGCGACGCTGGCGGGGATCATCCAGATCGTCGTCTTCGTGGTCGTCAGCCGGTTGGCGTTCAAGAACCTCGCGGAGCGGATCGAGAAGGGCGAGATCGCCGCCGCCATCTATCTGGCCTCGATTTCCATCTGCGTCGGCTTGCTGAACGCCGCCTGCATGACGACGTGAGGGCGGACATGAGCGACACGCCCTCCCCGACCCCGGAAACGAAGACGATGCGCCGCATGAAGCGCTCCCGGACGCTGCAGGTCACCAGCCTGATGGCCACGGCCTCCTTCTCGCTGGCCGCCTGCGGCGCGCCCCAGGTCGCCGTGCCCGATCCGGAGCCGGCGCTCGCCTACACTTCGCTGGAAGAGTGCAAGGCGGCCAACGACATCAGCGATGCGGAGTGCGAGACGGCCGACGCCAACGCCCGCGCCCAGGCCGCCGAGACCGCGCCCCGCTATGCGACCCAGTCGGAATGCGAAGGCCAGTGGGGCCCGAACCAGTGCCAGCCGAACAATCACGGCGGTGGGTCGTTCTTCACCCCCCTGCTGACCGGCTTCGTCATCGGCCAGCTGCTGAACGGCGGCGGCTATCGCGGCGGCGGGCCGCTGTATCGCGATCGCGACGGCAACTATCAGAACGGCTACGGCGGCGGCTATCTGGCCCGCGACTACCGGACGGGCCGCTACGTCGCCAACGGCCGGGAGTACGGCGCCGATGTCGCGCGTCAGGCGCCGTCGCGGGTGCAGAGCCGCACGACCGTCGTGTCGCGCGGCGGCTTCGGCGGCGGCGGACGGGGTTACGGGGGCTGACGCCCCCGCTTCCTCAGTGACCGCCCGCGACCGGGGCGGATACCTCACCGCGCGGCTTCGTCCGCGCCGCAGCGATGGCGAAGACCGTCAGGCCGATGTAGCCGACCAGCGGCACCACGAAAGCCGGGGTCAGGTTGCCGCCCGCGCCGTCGGCGATCTGGCCGGCCAGCAGCGGCAGAAGCGCCCCGCCGATGATGCCGAAGACCAGCAGGCCCGAGGTCGCCGAGGTCGGCGCCGAGGATCGCTCCAGCGTCAGGGTGAAGATGGTGGGGAACATCACAGAGTTGAACAGGCCGATCGACAGGGCCGCATAGGCCGCCGTGGTCCCGCCCGTCTGCATGACGAAGAAGCAGAGGACGCCCGCCAGCACCGTGCAGGCGGCCAGCAGCCATCCGGCCGGAATGAAGCGCAGCAGGAAGCTGCCGATGAAGCGACCGACCATGGCCCCGCCCCAGTAGAAGGCGACCAGCTTGCCGGCCTCCTCGAGCGGACGGTTCAGAATGTGTTCCGAGGCAAGGAAATTGGTCATCAGCGAGCCGATGGTCACTTCCGAGCCGACGTAGATGAAGATGGCCAGGGCGCCGAAGACGGCCCAGGGCGAGCGGAAGGCGGTCAGGAAGTTCGAGCCTTCCTCGGCGGCCGGAGCCGCCGCGTTGATCTGCTTGCGGGCCGAGAAGATGAAGGCGGCGACCAGGGCGAAGAAGCCGCCCAGCGCCAGGAAGGCGAAGTCGATGCTGCGCATGGACTCGCCGCGCGTGGCGACGGTGACCACCGCGCCGGCCGCGAATACCCCGCCGGTGAGGAGGACATGCGACCCCAGCCACGGTCCGATCGTGGTGCCGAGGGAGTTGAAGGCCTGGGACAGGACCAGACGGAAGTGCGAACTCTTTCGCGACCCCAGCTCGGCCACCAGCGGATTGGCCGCGACCTGCAGCAGGGTCACACCCGAGGCGATGACGAACAGGGCGATCAGGATGCCGGGATACCAGTCGGCCATGGTCGAGACCGGCACGATCAGGCAGCCCGCCACCATGGTCGCCAGCGCCGCCAGGATAGCGCGGCTGTAGCCGAGGCGGGCGAGGATCCCTGCCGCCGGAAGCGAGGCGACGCCATAGGCGATGAACCAGGCGAAGGTGGTCAGGAAGGCCTCGGTGAACGACAGGTCGAACACCCGCCGCACGGCCGCGATCAGCGGATCGATCAGAGAGGTCGCGAAGCCCCAGGCGAAGAAGAGGGTCGTCACATAGGCGAAGGCGAGGCCTGTGCCCTTCGCAGGGGTCTTGATGGTGTCGGTCATCCTGGTTCCGTTTCCTTCTCGGGCGTTGGCCGCCCGTAACCGCTTTCACGCCATGGGTCGCGCGACTGATCCGCGCCGTCCAGTCCGAACTTGCCGTCCGAAACGAAAAGTGGCCGCGCAGGATGCGCCTGCGCGGCCAGTTTCACGCCTCAGGAGCGCGTGGCCGTCCCCCGGGGAAGAGTAGGGACGGCCAAAGCGCGGGATCAGTACCGGTAGTTCAGACCGATCAGGAACGTCCGGCCATAGCTCTGGTAATCGATGACCTGACGCTCATCGCCGTTCTGGAAGGTCTGGAACGGCTCATCGGTCAGGTTGTTGACCTGGAACAGCACCGAGGCGCCTTCCAGCGGGCCCGACTGGAACTCGTACCCGACCTGGGCGTCGACGACGTTCTCGGCGGCGACGCTCCGCAGGGTGCGGCCGTTGCCGAAGCCGGCGACCTCGCCCAGGAAGTCGGAGCGATAGCGGTTCGAGACCCGCGCCTGGAAGCCGTTGGCTTCATAGTAGACGGTCACGTTGGCGACGGTTTCCGACAGGCCCGGCAGCGGGGTGGCGGCGTTGCCGTCCGGCTTGATCTCCGACGAGGTCTGCGAGACCGAGGCCTGCATGCCGAAGCCCTCGAGGGCCGGCACGATCACGTCGAACGGCAGGGACAGGGCGAACTCGACGCCCGAGATGTAGCCGCCCTCGCCGTTGTCCGGCGCCGAGACGACGCCCTGATTGATGACCGGGGTGACGCCGCCGGTCGGATAGCCGGTGAAGTCGAAGATCTGGTTCCGCGTGAAGACGAAGCTCTCCAGATCCTTGTAGAAGCCGGCGATCGAGAAGTAGCCCTTGCGGTCGGCGAAGTACTTCTCGAACGACAGGTCGAGGACGTTGGCGATCGTCGGACGCAGCTCCGGATTGCCGCCCG
>CAMLNY010000053.1 GCA_946481405.1 uncultured Brevundimonas sp.
CCCGTATTTGTGCCCTTGGGTATAGAGCAGATGCGCCGCCCCCGCCCCGGCGGCGAGCCCCCCCACGATCGCGCCGACGAAGGCCCACGGGCCGGACAGCGGGTTCCGGCGTTCGGGCGGGCGGAGCGGCGAGGGAAATTTCATCGGCGGCTGAACGGCTCTGCGGCGGCCGATGTTCCGGCCAAGCTGACCTTGCCTGAAACCGGTGCTTGAGGCACTGACCCCGTCCGATGCGGGAACGGCGCCGCCGCGCGTGCTTTCCGCCCTCCATGAAGCCGCCCGCCGAGCCGATCCCATGACCGAATCCGCCACCCTCGTCGCTGCCTGGAAGGCCGCGCAGGCCGAACTAAAGGCCGCCCGCATCGACAGCCCGGCCATCGACGCCCGCCTGTTGCTGGAGGCCGCGACGGGCGCCAGCCGGCTGGAAATCCTGACCGATCCGCACCGGCCGCTGACGCCGGAGCAGTCCGCGATGCTGGCCGGCTATGTCGAGCGCCGTCTGCGCCGAGAGCCGGTCTCGCGCATCCTCGGCCGCAAGGGCTTCTGGAAGATCATGCTGAACGTCACCCCCGACGTGCTCAGCCCGCGCCCGGACACGGAGACCATTCTCGACATCGCCATGCTCGCCTTCGAGCCGGGCCAACACTTCAGCATGATCGATCTGGGCACGGGCTCAGGCGCCATTCTGCTGGCCGTCCTCGCCGACCGTCCCGGCGCGACCGGCGTCGGCACGGACATTTCATCCGAGGCGCTGGCGGTGGCCAAGGAGAATGCGGCCAACCTCGATCTCGACAGTCGGGCGACCTTCCTGCGCACCGAATGGGCCGCGGGCTTCGGCGACCACAGCTTCGATCTGGTGGTGTCCAATCCGCCCTATATCCCCTCCGACGATATCGCCGGGCTGGATCCGGAGGTTCGTGACCACGATCCGGTGCTGGCGCTGGACGGAGGCCCGGACGGGCTGCAGGCCTATCGCGACCTGGCGCCCGAGATCGCCCGTATCCTCAAGCCCGGCGGGATTTTCGCGGTCGAGATCGGCTGGGATCAGGGCGAGGCGGTCAAGGCCCTGTTCGAGGCGGCGGGCTTCGCCGACGTGAAGGTGGTCAAGGATCTGGGCGACCGGCACCGCGTGGTCACCAACGGCCCCGACCCGCGTACGACGCCGATCCGTCAGGGTTAGGTCGAACAAACCCCTTGGAAAGCCGCACGGCGCGCGCTAAGTCATTTGCGTCTCCCACCCAAACCGCACGCCTAGGATCGCAACGCCGGTCCAGTTCGCGCGCTCGGGGCATGTGACGGTCGGGCCGGTCGCCCGGCGGACCACGGGGCGACGGCAGATTTCCGATCACATCGACAGCGGGGATTGGCCCCGCGCGACACGGAACGACGAAACGAACGACTCCGGCTCCGCATGGGGGTCCGGCCGTTCTCTCGAAAGCACACGGTAGCGTCTGATGAGAGATTTCAAGGGCATGAAGCGTCAGCGCGGACGCAACCGGAAGCCCGGTGGCGGCGGCAATGCGAACGCGGCGAACCCGAACCGGTCCTGGGACTCGCAAGGCCCTGAGAACATCAAGGTCCGCGGCAACGCCCAGACCGTCTATGAGCGCTACCAGCAGCTGGCCCGTGACGCCGCCTCGTCGGGCGACCGGGTTCTCGCCGAGAACTACCTCCAGCACGCCGAACACTATTTCCGCGTCCTGCGGGCCCTTCAGCCGGCCCGTCCGGTGAGCGAGATCGCCGCGCGCGAACTGGCCGGTCAGGGCTTCGACATCGATTTCGAGGATGAATCGGGCGCCCAGGCCGCCGCCTTCCTCGCCGCGCAGCAGGCCGCCGAACGGGCCGCCCAGCAGCAGAACGAGCCGCGCGAGCCGCGCGAAGACGGCCAGCCCCGCGAAAACCGCGAATGGCAGCCGCGCCCGCCGCGCGACCAGCAGGACGGCGGGCAACCCCGCGCCGAGGGCGAAGGCCAGGCCGAAGGCGGCGGTCGCCGCGAGACCCGCCGCGAGCGCTGGGAGCGTCGTCGCGAGGAACGCAACCGTCGCTTCGAAGCCGAGGGACGCGCGCCCGACACCCGCAGCTATGAAGAAGCCGAAGGGCGCACCGAGAGCGTTCGGGACTCCGGCGATTTCATCGCCTCCACCGCTCCGGTTTCCTATACCCCGCCGGCCGAGCCCGCCGCCGAGACGGCGCCTGTCGAGAGCGCCGCGGCCGGGGAGCGTCCGGCCCGCCGCGCCCGTGCGCCGCGCGCCGCGTCTTCGGAGGATACGGCCCAAGCCTTGCCCGGCTTCCTGACCCGTTCGTCCGCCCCGGCGGCGCCGATGGCCGAAACGACCGGCGAGGCGGCCGCCCCGAAACGCCGCGCCCCACGCAAGAAGGTCGAGGCCGCGGCCGACGGCGAATAAAGCCGGCACACAATCTCAGGTTTACAATGATTCAACCTGTGGGTGTGTAGCCTTCCGACGTCGGGAGGTTGCACACGCATGGAATTCTTACTGCTCATCGTCGCCTTGGCGCTTTCAGCCTGTCTCGCAGGCGTCAGGCTGGGCTTGCAGGCGCGCCGACAGGCCGCTCGCCTGGCTGAACTCAACGACTCGCTCGAAGAACGGATCGCCGAGCGCACGCAGGAGTTGCGTCTGGCGCTCGAGGCGTCCGACGAACAGGCCAAGGCGTTGGCCGCCGCCAGCCAGGCCAAGTCCGACTTCCTCGCCGGCATGTCGCATGAGCTGCGCACGCCCCTGAACGCGGTCATCGGCTTCGCCGAACTGATGCGGATGAACGAGCGGGCCGAGCCCCTGACGCGCCGCCAGTCTCAGGCCGTTGAACAGATCCTCGGATCGGGCCAGCACCTGCTCAGCCTCATCGAGGAGGTGCTGGATCTGGCCCGGATCGAGGCGGGCAAGCTGTCGATGTCGGTCGAGCGGGTCGATCCCCAGCTCGTGGTGCGACAGGTCTGCGAGAACCTGAGGCCCCAGGCCGAGGCGGCGGGGGTCACTCTTCGCGCGCCCGCCCCGACCGCGGGTCTAGGCGTCGTCGCAGACCGCACCCGCCTGCGCCAGGTGCTGATCAACCTCTTGTCCAACGCCATCAAATACAATCGCGAGGGCGGCGACGTCCTCCTGGAGGTGCGTCAGACGGCCGAAGGCGTGGCCCTGTCCGTGCACGACACGGGCGTCGGCATCCCCGAAGACCGGATGGCCGAACTGTTCCAGCCGTTCAACCGTCTGGGGCGGGAGACCTCGGACGTGGCCGGGACCGGCATCGGTCTGGCCGTGTCGCGTCGTCTGGCCGAGGCCATGGACGGACGACTCGACTGCGCCAGCGTGGCCGGGGAGGGGTCGACCTTCACCCTGCATCTGCCGCTGGCCCGGCCGGCCGCCGCGCCCCTCACCGCCTCGCCGATCCCGACGGGCGACCTGCCCGCCGCGACCATGCTCTACGTCGAGGACAATCCGTCGAACATCGCCCTGATGCGCCATGTCGTGGCGGCCCTGGGGCCGATCCAGCTGCATGTGGCCGAGAACGGACACGAGGGGCTGTCGCTGGCCCGCGACCTGAGACCCGACGTCATTCTGCTGGACATCAACCTGCCGGGCCTGTCGGGGTTCGAGCTGAAGGCACGGCTGGACGCCGATCCGCTGACGCGCGGCCTGCCGGTGCTCGCGCTCAGCGCCAGCGCCATGCCGGGCGACATCAAACGCGGCAAGGATGCGGGCTTCCGCGACTACCTGACCAAGCCGCTGGACATCCCCGCGCTGGCCGCAGCGCTGAACCGGGCGCTGGCGTCGACCGAGGGCGATCTCGCCCGGTCGCGGGCGGCCTAGACCCGTTCCAGACGGGCGGCGAAGAAGCCGTCGACCCCGCCGGTCTCGGCCCACATCGAGGGCAGGAGGCGGAGCCAGCCTTCGGGGGTCAGGGCCTCGGCCGGGGCGCCGACCGCCGCCGGGTCGGCCGGAACGGTGCGGAAGCCGGGATTGCGGCGCAGGAAGGCGATGATCTGGGTCTCGCCCTCTTCGCGCTCCAGCGAGCAGACGCAATAGACCAGACGCCCACGCGGGGCGACGCGTTCCGCGGCCGCGTCCAGCAGACGATGCTGGACGTCGGCCAGCTTGGCCACATCGGCGGGCTTGGTGGCGCGCAGGACTTCCGGATTGCGACGCAGGGTCCCCGTCGCCGTGCAAGGCGCGTCCAGCAGGACGGCGTCGAAGGTGCGGTCGTCCTCCCAGTCCTCGCCGGTGGTGACGACGATCTCGGCCGACAGGCCGGTGCGTTCCAGATTCTGGCGCAGGCGGCGCAGACGCGGTTCGGAGCGGTCCAGCGCCACGACATCGGCGCCGGTGGCGGCGAGTTGAAGGGTCTTGCCGCCCGGGGCCGCGCACATGTCGAGAACCGTCTCTCCGGCCTTCGCGGCCAGCAGACGGGCGGGGACGGCGGCAGCCGCGTCCTGAACCCACCAGCCCCCTGTCTCATAGCCGGGCCAGGTGGCCACGTCGCCGCGCACGCCGGCGCGCACCGTGCCGCCGGGCAGGACCTGACCCTCGAGCGCCTCGGCGAGCGGGGTCGCGTCCTGATCGGGCTTGAGGCTGAGGTCGGTCGGCGGTTCGTCACGGGCGGCCAGAGAGATGGCGGCCAAGGCGGCCTCGCCCCAGGTCTGTTTCCAGCGGGCGGCGATCCAGTCGGGCAGGTTGGATTCGGCCGTGGTCAGGCCCGGCCCCTCGCGTTCGATCCCGCGCAGGACGGCGTTGACCAGAGCCTTGTAGGGCCGGGTCTTGACGTCGCGTTCAGCCAGCTTCACCGCCGTGGAGACGGCGGCGAAGGCCGGGGTCTCCAGCACCAGGGTTTGCGCCAGCGAGACCCGCAGGATGGTGCGCACGGCCTCGGGCGGCGACTTCTGCAGGCGGCGGTTCAGGATGGCGTCGATCTCGCCCAGCCGACGCAGGGCCGCCATGGCGACGGCGCGGGCGAAGGCGCGATCGGGGCCGGGCAGGGCCTTCAGCTCGGCCGAGGCCATGGCCTCGTCCAGACCGTTGCGACGCTCCAGCGCCGCGTTCAGCAGGACGCCGGCGGCGATCCGGGCCTCGACCCCGATGTCGGCGGCGCCGTCCGGTTCGCCGGTGCGGACGAGCGGCTCGCGCCGGGGCCCGCGCGCCTTTTCGGCCATGCGCCGACCGCGCGCGCCCGAATTCCTGCCCTTCGGCGCGCCCCCGCTCAAACCGAGACCTGCGTGCCGAGCTCGACCACGCGTCCGGGCGGGATGTGGAAGAAGTCGGTCGGGTTGGCCGCGTTGCGCATCAGGAAGATGTACAGCTTGTCCTGCCACAGCGGCATGCCTTGGGACGCCGACGGCACCACCGAGCGACGGCCCAGGAAGAAGCTGGTCGACATGATGTCGAACTTGACCCCCTGCTTGCGGCACTGGCTGAGCGCGCGCGGCACGACGGGGCTCTCCATGAAGCCGTAGCTCAGGGTGATCTTCTTGAAGTCGTCGTTGATCGGCTCGATCAGAACGCGTTCGCTCTCGTGCACGCGCGGCCGGTCGGTCGTACGGACGGTCAGGATGACGTTCTTCTCGTGCAGCACCTTGTTGTGCTTGAGATTGTGCATCAGGGCGACCGGCGCGACGTCGGGGTCGCTCGTCAGGAAGATGGCCGTGCCCGGCGACCGGTGCGGCGGGCGGGCCCGCAGCATCTCGATCAGATCGGTCAGCGGCAGGCTGTCCTTCTTGGACTTGGCCGAGAGGATCTGCGACCCGCGCGTCCAGGTCCACATGATCAGCACGAGGAAGCCGCCCAGAACCAGCGGCATCCAGGCCCCGTCGGGGATCTTCAGCAGGTTGGAAGTCAGGAAGACGCTGTCGATGAAGCCGAACGGGACCAGGCAGGCCAGCGTCGCCCAGATCGACCACTTCCATTTCCGGGTGATGACCGAATAGGCCATCAGGGTGTTGATCAGCATGACCCCGGTTACGGCCACCCCATAGGCGGCGGTCAGGTTGTGCGAGCTCTGGAAGACGAACAGCAGGGTCAGCACCCCGATCATCAGGAAGCTGTTCACGGCCGGCACGAAGATCTGGCCGGCCTGGGTCTCGGAGGTGAAGCGGATGTCGATGCGGGGCAGGAGGCCCAGCTGTACGGCCTGTTGGGTCACCGAGAAGGCGCCGGTGATCACGGCCTGCGAGGCGATGACCGTGGCGATGGTCGCCATGGCCAGCATGGGCCAGTAGGCGAACTCCGGCACCATGGACCAGAACGGGTTCCCGGCGGCCGAGGGGTGGGCCAGGATCAGGGCGCCCTGACCCAGATAATTCAGGGTCAGGCAGGGCAGGACGAAGCACAGCCAGCCGGCGCGGATCGGCGCCTTTCCAAAGTGACCCATGTCGGCATAGAGAGCCTCGGCGCCGGTGACGGCAAGGAAGACGCTGCCCAGGATGATGAAGCCGAGGAAGCCGTCGTTGATCAGCAGCATGACGCCGTAGTGGGGCGACAGGGCGCGCAGCACCGAGATGTCGTCGAAGATGTGATAGAGGCCGAGCGCGCCCAGGCACAGGAACCACAGGGCCGTCAGGGGGCCGAACCACTTGGCCAGACCCGCCGTTCCGCGCGACTGGACGAGGAACAGGCCGATCAGGATGGCGGCCGCGATCGGCACAATGAAGGCGTCCAGACGCGTTCCGACGCCCGGCGCCTCTTTCAGGCCCTCGATGGCCGAAAGCACCGAGATGGCCGGGGTGATGATGCCGTCGCCATAGAAGAGGGCCGCGCCGCAGACGCCGAGGATGAAGATCCAGGCGCTGCGTCGTCCGATCGCGTGGGTGGCCAGGGCCATCAGGGCCAGGGTCCCGCCCTCGCCCTTGTTGTCCGCACGCATGAGGAAGATGACGTATTTGAGCGTCACCACGACCATCAGGGCCCAGAAGGCCAGCGAGACAACGCCGATGACGGCCAATTCGCCGCCGACGCCGGACTGGGCGTGCGCGATCGCCTCGCGCAGGGCGTAGAGGGGGCTGGTGCCGATGTCGCCGAACACGACGCCGATGGCGCCGATGGTCAGGGCCCAGAATCCGGCCTTGCCCATGCCGTGCGCGGCGG
>CAMLNY010000054.1 GCA_946481405.1 uncultured Brevundimonas sp.
GGCAGCGTCGATGCGCGCGGCTACCTGACGCTGATCGGCCGCAGCAAGGACCTGATCATCAGCGGCGGCTACAACGTCTATCCGGCCGAGGTCGAGGCGGCGATCGACAGCTTCCCCGGCGTCCAGTGCAGCGTGGTGGTGGGCCTGCCCGACGCCGACCTGGGCCAGCGGGTCCACGCCATCGTGGAGACGGCGGACGGGCGGCTGGATGAGGCGGGGCTGAGCGCCTTCCTCGCCGAGAAGATCGCGCCCTACAAGCGGCCGCGCACGCTGGAGATCACGACCGAGCGGCTGCGCGATGATGCCGGCAAGGTGCGAAGGTCGGCGCTGCGGGCCGAGCGGATGCAGGGCGTCTAGAGGCGTGAATTGGACTCGGAGTGCACCGAGTCCAACGAGTCCAACTCTGAAGACGACCTCGCATCTCTCGGGCGCAGGGTGTTGATTTAATTCCTAAGTCCTGCCGCTTGCGGTTCAGGCCGCCGCCGGGTCCTTCATCTGGAAATAGTCGCGCCAGGCGACGATCTTGCCGTCCCGGAATTCGATGATGCCCATATAGGGGTGGGAGACCTCGACGCCGTCGGCGTTGACGTAATTCTCCTGCCCCTCGGTCAGGACCTTGTCGCCATTCTCGGCCCAGTTCACGAGTGTCCACTTCGTCGCCGAGTGGTTGGCCCAGTACTTCGTGATGAACCGGTCGACCCACTCCTTGCCGATCAGGGGACGGGTGCCGACGTGGTAATGGTATTCGACGTCGTCGGCGAAGAAGTCGAGGAAGGCGGGCTTGTCGCGCGCCTCCGAGACGACCATCAGCGCCCGAAGACGCTCGATCGGGCTGGTCACGTGCTGGCCTTCCGGGCGTCCGGCCTGGCAGGGGCGTGAACCTGGGACGTGTCGTAGTAGTCCCGCATCCGGTAGATCAGGCCGTCGCGAACCTGGAAAACCTGGACGAAGGGGTTGTCCATCTTCACGCCCGAGGCGCGGTCGACCAGGACCTCCATTCCCTCGACGAACAGGATCTCTCCGTTCTCGGCCGAATGGGTGATGCGCCATTCCTGCTGGTCGAAGCCGGCCTCGTAGTTCGAGAGGAATTTCCGCATCTTGTCCTTGCCGACGGCCGGACGTTTTGTGGGGTGCCAGTGGTACTCGATGTCGTCGGCGAGGGTGGCGATGAAGCCTTCCACATCGCGCTTCTTCCAGGCGGCCATCATGGCCTCCACGACCTGCATGTTCTGACCCATGGCGCGTCTCCCTATGTTCGTTGACCGAAACGCTA
Organism: uncultured Brevundimonas sp.; assembly: GCA_946481405.1. The sequence continues at coordinate 1,274 of CAMLNY010000054.1, forward strand.
GGACCATAAGTCTGCTTATGCAAGCGCCCTGACGACGCTTTCACATTTGAACTGATGGTCAGCCGACCGGCTTGATCCGCCCGGCCTTCATCAGCACGTTTTCGAGCGTCAGCCGGCCCTTGCAGGCGCTGCAGCAGACCTGGGGATTCAACGGCTCGCCGCAGACGTGCTTGATGTGGACCGGCGGCCCGGCGCGGTCCTTCAGGTGGGTATCGGCCCAGGTCATCATGGCCAGGGCGTGGGGATAGAGGTCCCGTCCCTTGGTCGTCAGCCGGTACTGGTAGCGGGGCGGCGTCATCTCATAGAGGCGGCGTTCGAAGATGCCGGACATCTCCAGCGTCCGCAGACGGTCGGTCAGGATGTTGGAGGCGATGCCCAGAACGCTCTGGATCTCGTCGAACTTGTGCAGGCCGAAATACTGGACGGAGACCACGAGCGCGGTCCAGCGGTCGCCCAGCAGATCGACCAGCTCGATGGTCGGGGCCTCGTCGTTCGGCTGGCGCCGGCGATGCATGCGCTGGACCGGCAGTTTCTCCATCCCCTGACCGGGTCCGGGGGTGAAGGTGCAGGTGTGCAGGGTCAGGGGCTCGCCGCAGCCGCCGCAGCGCAGCTCCGGCAGCATGGCCTTGCCGCAGTCGTTGTGGGTGAAGACGGTCGGGGCACGACCTCCGGTCACGCCCCAGCGCACGCCCCAGCCCCACATCAACATCATCGAATCGAACAGGCCGAGACCGCGCGGCGTCAGGTGATAGGCCATGCGCGCGCCCTCATCCTTGTGGGGCTTCTTGACCAGGATGCCGTGGCGCTCCAGCGCCGCCAGACGGCTGGACAGGGTCGAGCGGGCACCCCCCAGACGGGCGTGGAATTCCTCGAACCGGGTGGCGCCGAGGAAGGCTTCCTGAACGACCAGAAGGCTCCACCGGTCGCCCAGTGCATTGAGGGCGCGGTTGACCGAGCTCTTTGGAACCAGACGGATTTTCGGCGCGACGCGGGACATGACCCCTCTTAGGCGACGCCGTTAGGTCTTATCAAGCAACCGTCAGTTTCTGGCGGCGGACGACCAGTCCGGCGGCCTCGCGGTCGAAGGTTTCGGCGGTGACGCCCTCCTCGCGCAGGCCCGTCTTCTGGATCTTGTTGGTCGGGGTCTTGGGAAGCGACGCCTCGACCCGGACGTAGCGGGGCACCATGAAATGGGTCATGCGCGGGATCAGCCATTCGACCAGTTCGCGCGGATCGATCTCGGCGCCGTCGACCGGAGCGACAGCCACCATGACTTCCTGCTCGCCGCCGGGCATGTCGACGCCGTAGGCGGCGCATTCGCGGACGGACGGGTGGGCCGTGACCTCGATCTCGATCTCCAGCGAGGACATGTTCTCGTCGAACGGCGCCACAGCCGACTACTCGGCGCTCCCGACGGCGATCTTCACCGATCCCGAGCTGGCCGGAGTCGGCCGCGGACGCGACCGCAGGAGCGCATAACGGGATCGTTGATCGCGCTGATCAGCGGGCCGGACACCTCGGTCATGTTGAAGCCGGACAGATAGTCGAAACCGAACCGCTTCCCGAGCGCCGCCGTGTCCTCATTGATCGGCGACAGGGTCACCATGCGCAGCGGATTGTCGGCGTCGTCTGGCCGGGGCGGCTCCTTCATCAGGAAGGAGGTCAGGGCGCCGATCAAACCCGAGCAGACGGTCGAGCCGGTCTCGCGCACCGTGTCCCAGAAGCGGCGGGTGTCGAAGGCCTCGAACAGGGCGACCGAGCCGCCGCAGGCTACGGCGGCGGTGATGGCCGAGATGCCGCCGACGTGGAACATCGGCAGGTTCACCAGCATCCGGTCGGACTGGACCATATAGCCGTAGGTCACCCGGGCCGTGGTCCACTCCTGCACATAGGAGGTGATGACGGCCTTGGACGGTCCCGTCGTGCCGGAGGTGAAGATGATCACCGGGGGGTCGTGCGGGTGCTGGGGCAGGGGAATGCAGGCGGCCGGATCGCCTTCGAGCGCCGAAGCCTGTTCGATCTCGACGGGGAGGTCGAGCGGGGCGGACGGGCCGGTCAGGATCAGCCGTTCGACGGCGCCCAGAGACAGACATTCGAGACGCGGGGCGAGGTCCGGGTGGACGATCATCACGCTCGCGCGGGTCTTGCTGATGGCGTGTTCCAGAAGGCGGCCGCGGAAGCTGGTGTTGATGGGGGCCAGCGCCGCGCCGGCGTAGTTGGCCCCGAACCACGATCGCAGCAGGGCAGGGCCGTTCGGCGCCCAGGCCGCGACGATGTCCCCGCCCTTCACACCCCGTGCCTGCAGGGCGGCGGCGGTCGAGAGGGCGCGGCGACGGGTCTCGGCCCAAGTCCAGGTTTCGCCGGTCTCGAAGCGGATGAAGACCGTGTCCGGCGTCTCGGCGGCCCAGCGGTCGATCAGCCGGGGGATGACGCAGTCCTCGGCCGACGGCGGAGTCGGGTCGAACCAGGGCAGGTGCAGGCGGGGGTCGTTCAACGGGCCGGCTCCTGCCATTCACGGGCCTCCTCGACGCTGTCGCGATAGGGCTTCAGCGCCCGGCCCAGCATCAGGGCGGCGATGGAGACGGTGATCCCGCTGACGATGGCCAGCGACAGGCCGATGCTCTCGTCTCCGCCCAGCCACTGGTCGCTGATGGCGGCGACGACCGTCGGGCCGAGGCCGAGGGAGACGAGGTTGCCGATCAGGAAATAGATGGCGGTGATCTGGGCCCGGAGCTGGTTGGGAGCCACGGCCTGCAGCGAGGTGGCGGGCAGGCTGTTCATCACCCCGGCGAAGAAGCTGAACCCCGCCAGCATGGCGATGGCCAGTTCGCGCGACGGCATCAGGGGCATGGCCACGGCGAACGGGATGCTGGCGACCAGCGAGAGGATGGCGACGCGCACGGGGGCGTCGGTGCGGCCCCTGGCGGCGAACGCGTCCGTCAGCCAGCCGCCGACCAGAACGCCGGGGGTGGCCGCGAGCAGCAGGACCAGACCATAGGCGAAGCCGACCTCGGCCGGGGTCATGCCGTGCTGGCGGATCATCACCGCCGGCGCCCAGGCGAGGTAGGAGATGCCCGCCATGCCGAAGATCGAGAAGGCGAAGATCAGCATGTAGAAGGTCGAGCGCCGCGCCCACATGTATTTCAGCACGCCCGCCTGAACGCCCGACTTCGTCACCCCGTGGCGCGGCGGTTCGCGCACGATGAGGAAGAGGGCCGCGATCAGGAGGCCCGGCGCGCCGACGAGAACGAAGGTCTGCTGCCATGGCGCGAGTTCGCCGAGGAAGGGCAGTTCCATCGATCCCGCTTGGGCGATGGCGTCGATCACCGCCCCGCCGATCATCAGGGCCAGACCGGCGCCGACATAGGGGGCCATGGAATAGACGGCCAGCGCCCGGGCGCGCTGACGCGGCGGAAAATAGTCGGAGATCATCGAATAGGCGGCGGGCGACAGCGCGGCCTCGCCGATGCCGACGCCGATGCGCGCGGCGAACAGGGCCCAGAAGCTGTTGGCGAGACCGCAGGCCACGGTCATCACGCTCCAGACCACGATGCCCCAGAAGATGATCCAGCGTCGGCTGCCGCGATCCGCCAGCCGCGCCAGAGGCACGCCCATGACGGTGTAGAAGAGCGAGAAGGCGATCCCGGCCAGCAGGCTGAACTGGGTGTCGCTGATCGTCAGGTCCGCCCGGATCGGCTGTACCAGCAGGGTCAGGATCTGGCGGTCGATGAAGCTGGAGGTGTAGGCGACCATCAGGGCCGCGACCGCGAACCAGGCCCATCCCGAATGGGGCCAGATCCGGGGCGTCGCCGGTTGTCCCACGCCCATCACGCCGTCGCTCGCACTCATGCCGGGACCTCGTTCAATCTCAAGATGAAAGCCACTTTCGCAGTTGCGAGATGATGATGGAAGCGCGTCGAACGCGGGCCGTCGCGGAACGACGGTGTTGCGGAGCCCGTCATGACTGAACGCCGATCACGCACTCTCAACTCCCTGTTCCGGAACAGATAAGTGTCCGAAAACCCGTCGGCTCTGTGTCCGGTCGGGTAGGCGAACGGCCAAGCGTAGCCTGAGCGTGTCGCCTTGCTCACACTGAAGCACACAAGTCGGTCTGATTACAAAAGCTATTTGACAGTCTCAATTCGCCAGTTACAAATCAGCCTGAGAAGCACCTCGGCTAACGAGGGCTCATGGGAGGATTGGGCGTGAATATCAAAGGCACAGTCAGCGTATCCGCATTGCTCATCGCCGCGACGCTGTCAGCGGCTCCGGCTTTCGCCCAGACCCAGCCGTCGGGGCAGGAGAGCACCAGCGTCGACGACATCATCGTCACCGCCACCCGCCGCGAGCAGCGGCTGATCGAGGCGCCCGTGGCCGTCACCGCCGTGACCGGCGAGCAGCTCGAGAACTCCGGCGTCTCCGACATCCGCGAACTGACCAGCCTGGCCCCCAGCGTGCAGTTCCAGACGCCGGGCGGCGGGGCCGACTCCTCCATCCGCATTCGGGGCGTCGGCACGACCTCGACCAACCCGGGCCTGGAGTCCTCCGTCGGCGTGATCATCGACGGGGTCATCCGCGCCCGCACCGGCGTCGCCCTGTCCGAACTCGGAGACCTTCAGGGCATTGAGGTGCTGCGCGGTCCGCAAGGCACCCTGTTCGGCCGCAACACCTCGTCCGGCATCATCAACGTCACGACGAAGCAGCCCGACTTCAACGGCGTCAGCGGCAACATCACCGGGACCTACGGCAACTTCGACGACCGTCGCCTGTCGGGCGCCGCCAACTTCCCGCTCAGCGACGAAATGGCCCTGCGGATCGAAGGCAGCTACGAGCTGCGCGACGGCTTCCACTCCGACGCCAACTCGGGCGAGAGTCTGGACAACCTCGATCGCCAGTTCATCCGCGGCAAGCTGCTGTACCGGCCGTCGGACACCCTGCAGTGGACCTTCTCGGCCGACTACACGAACCGCAACGAGAACTGCTGCGTCGCGCTTCTGGCCATCGCCGGCCCGACCTACAATCTGGTCAACCAGCTGGCGGCGGCGCGTGGCGGCATCGGCTATCCGACCACCAATCCGTTCGAGCGCCGCGCGTCCAAGAACAATGTCCGCACAAATCAGGAGGACATCGAGGACTTCGGCTTCTCCGCATCCGCCCAATGGGATCTGGGCTGGGCGACGCTGTATTCGGTCAGCGCCTTCCGCAGCTGGGAAGCCTGGCGGTCGCAGGACTTCGACCACTCCGGCGCCGATCTGGGCTTCTTCGCGCCTGACGGCCTGCACCAGAAGTTCGACGTCCTGACCCAGGAGCTGCGTCTGCAGGGCGAGAGCGGCCGCCTCGACTGGCTCGTCGGCCTGTTCTACGCGGACGAGACGGTGCTGAACGACAGTGCGTATCGCATGGGAGCCGACTATCCGCTGATCTACGGCGGCGCGGCGACCTTCCAGGCCTCGACCCTGGCCGCTTTCCGGCCCGGCGACGGCGCGCGCGGCATCGGCCGTCAGGAAGGACAGGATATGTCCTTCTTCACCCACAACGTCTTCCACGTCACCGACGCCCTGAGCATCACCGCCGGCCTGCGCTATACGCAGAACGACAAGGAGATCAATTTCACGGGCGAGAACTTCAACCCGGCCTGCGACAGCGCGGTCCGGACCAGTGACGCCGCCGGCATCACCCGCTTCTGCGCCCCGTTCTGGGATACCCGGCTGAACCCGGCCGGCGACTCGGATGCGCGCACCGAAGAGGCCACGACCGGCACGGTGAACATCGCCTACCGGCTCAGCCCGTCCCTCAACACCTA
>CAMLNY010000055.1 GCA_946481405.1 uncultured Brevundimonas sp.
GCAATGCGGGCGGAGCGCTCCACCGCTTCCGGATCCCAGCTGGACGCCTCGGCCTCCTACAATCTGACCGATCAGGTCACGATCTCGGCCGACGCCTTCAACCTGACGGATGCGACCCGGTCGGAATACCAGTCCGACCCCATGCTGCCGCGGCGCATCGACTATGACGGGCGGACCTATCAACTCACCCTGCGCGCCACCTTCTAGAGACGAACTCCCCCGAGACTGGGCCTGGAGGGCGACCCCGGTCGTCCTCCGCTTTTTCCGGGCTTAGGGAACACAGGCTGGACGATGAATTATGTAGCGCCGGGCGGCGGACCGACCGGGACCAGGATCGGGACTTTCGACCAGACGCCGCGTGTGGAGCCGATCGCCCGCGTTCAGGTCATCGTCACCTGCCCGGGGCGGAACTTCGTCACCCTGAAGATCACGACCGAAAGCGGCGTCACCGGTCTGGGCGACGCGACCCTCAACGGTCGTGAACTCGCGGTCGTCGCCTATCTGGAGGAGCATGTCGCGCCCCTGCTGATCGGCCGCGACGCCCACCGGATCGAGGACGTCTGGAACAGCCTGCACAAGGGCGCCTACTGGCGCGGCGGGCCGGTCGACATGACCGCCGTCGCCGCCGTCGACGTAGCCCTCTGGGACATCAAGGCCAAGCTGGCCGGCATGCCGCTCTACCAGCTTCTGGGCGGCGCCAGCCGGACCGGCGTCACCGTCTACGGCCACGCCAACGGCGAGACCATCGAGGAAACCCTGGCCGAGGCGAAGAAATACGTCGCCATGGGCTACAAGGCCGTGCGGCTCCAGACCGGCGTGCCCGGCATGGCCAGCACCTACGGCGTCTCACGTGACAAGATGTTCTATGAGCCCGCCGACGCCGGCCTGCCGAGCGAAAACGTCTGGTCCACCTCCCGGTACCTCAACCATGTGCCGAAGCTGTTCGCCGCGGCGCGCGAGGCGCTGGGATGGGACATCGAGCTGCTGCACGACGTGCACCATCGTCTGACCCCCATCCAGGCCGGACGGCTGGGCAAGGCGCTGGAGCCGTACAACCTGTTCTGGCTTGAGGACGCCGTCCCCGCCGACAATCAGACGGCCTTCCGTACGGTCCGCCAGCACACGACGACGCCGCTGGCGGTGGGCGAGGTCTTCTCCTCCATCTGGTCTTGCAAGACGCTGATCGAGGAGGGGCTGATCGACTATATCCGCGCCACCGTGGTCCATGCGGGCGGCATCAGCCATCTGCGCAAGATCGCGGCCCTGGCCGAGATCCACCATGTGAAGACGGGCTGCCACGGGGCCACCGACCTGTCGCCGGTGACCATGGCGGCGGCCCTGCACTTCGGTCTGTCGGTCCAGAACTTCGGCCTGCAGGAGTACATGCGCCACACGGCCGAGACCGACGCCGTCTTCTCCCATGCCTACCGTTTCGCCGAGGGCATGATGCACCCGGGCGAGGCGCCCGGTCTGGGCGTGGAGCTGGACGAGGATCTTGCCGCGACCTTCCCCTATCGGCGGGCCTATCTGCCCGTGAACCGGCTCGAGGACGGAACCGCCTTCTACTGGTGAGGCCGACTCAGCCGCCGCAGGCTGTTCCCGCCGTGATGGCTCCCAGATCCACCGCCCCGGCCATGGCGGCGTAGCCCGCGTCATTGGGGTGCGGACGGTCGTTGCCGACCTGGTCGGCGCGGATGGCGTCCGGCTGCGCGGGATCCAGCGTCGCCCGGTCGAAGTCGGCGACGGCGTCGAACTCCCCGCTGTCGCGAACGAAGGCGTTGATCGTCTGGCGCGCCGATTCCGAACGCTCGTCGAACCGCTCCGACCCGCCGAAGGCCGTCAGGGTGCCGCCGATCACCTTGATGCCGCGCAGATGCAATCGGGCGATGATCTGGCGATAGCCGGCGATGACCTCCTCGGGGTCGCGACCGACGTTGGCGGGATTGCCGTCGTGGCGGATGTCGTTGATGCCCTCGATCAGGATGACGTGGGTCACCCCCGGATGGGACAGCACATCCCGGTCCAGCCGCGCGCGGACGTTGGCGCTGCGTCCGTCGCGCACGACCTGATTGCCGCTGATCCCCGCATTGACGACGACGAAGGCGCCGGGACAGGCCGCCTCCAGACGACGGTTCAGCACCGACGGCCAGTCGGCCTCGGCGCCGAGGGTCGAGGACGCCCCCTCGGTGATGGAGTCGCCCAACGCCACCACCACGGCCGGCGGTTCGTCTGTCAGGGCGTAGACGGCCGAAACGAAGCTCTGGCGCCGTTCCAGGGGCGCCTCCGCCGACACCGGCGCATCGCCCGCGCCCAGTCGCACGGCCGTCCGCCGCACCACCCCGCGCGTCGGCCCCGGCGCATGCAGACTGACGGTCAGCAGGTCGCCGCGTTCCAGCGCGATCGGCAGCGGATCGCTGACCAGCGCCACCCCGACCGGCAGGGTGATCGCGTTCAGCCCGCTGAAGGTCACCGGCAGGATCCGCCCGTCCGGCCCGGCGGCGGTCAGATGATCGAGAACCAGCGGCTCCAGACCCACTTCATTGCTGACCCGGATTCGCACGGCCTCGGCCGCGACGCCGATGCGCAGATCCTGACGGATGGTCTGGTCCAGATAGCCGAGCGGGGCCTCGGGCGGACCGTCGAACCGGGCTGGAGCCGCCGCCGCCGTCCACGCCGGTCGCCACTCCTGGGCGAGGGCGGGCGAGCCCGCCGCCATCGCCAGAAACGCAAGAGCGACCCGCCCGGCGCGCCTCACGAGAAATACATCCCGCCGTTGATGTCCAGGTTCGCCCCCGTGACGAAGGCGGCGTCGTCCGAGGCCAGATACAGCACCGTCTCGGCCACCTCGCTGGCCCTCCCCTGACGGCGCAGCGGCGTCGAGCCGGCCACGGCGGTGCGCACTTCGGGCCTGGTGAAGGTGTCGTGGAAGCTGGTGGCGATCATGCCGGGGCACAGGCTGTTCACCCGGATGCCCTGCGGCCCCAGTTCCTTGGCCATCGACCGGGTGAAGGTCATCAGGGCTCCCTTGGACGTCGCATAGATGGAGGCGCCCGGCCCGCCGCCGTCCCGCCCCGCCTGGGACGAGAAGTTCACGATGGCCGACCCCGCCGGCATGCGCGGAACCACGGCCCGCGTCACCAGATAGGCGGACTTGAGGTTCAGGGTCATGACCTTGTCGAAGAAGGCTTCGTCGATGTCCGCCAGCGGCCGGCGCTCAACCATGCCCCCGGCCAGATTGACGAGGATGTCGATCCGCTCGCCATAGGCCGCCTCGGTCGCCGCGATCAGGGCGTCGACCCCGGCCTGGGTCGTCACGTCGGCGCGGCAGACGATCGCCTCCCCGCCCGCGGCGCGAACGGCCTCCAGCGTCTCGGCCGCGCTGGCCTCGTCGTTGGCGTAGTTGATGACGACCTTCGCGCCTTCGCGGGCGAGCACGCGGGAGACGTCGCGGCCGATGTCGCGGCCGCCGCCGGTGACGATGGCGACCTTGTTCTGGAGGCGCATTAGAATTCCTTCGGGGAGATAGAGGCGTTCGGCCGGACCGGTTCGATGCGACCGGTGACGAACCACAGGGAGAGAAGCGAAAGCGGGACGAGCGCCGCGACCAGAATGAAGATCGGGCCGTAGGAGACCTCGGTCATCACGGGCACCAGCCAGGTGGTGATCAGGGTGCCGGCCACCGCCGCCATGCCGCCGATCCCGGCCAGAGAGCCGACCGAACGGCCGTCGAACAGGTCGCCGGGAATAGTCTGGATGTTGCCGATGGCGACCTGGAAGCCGAACAGGACCCCGGCGATGACCAGAACGGCCGCCGTCGGATCGGTCATCATCGGCGCGGCGATCAGACAGGGGGCCATGACGGCCCCGCCCAGGGTCACGGTGATCTTGCGCGCCATCCCGGGCGAGCGGCCCGACTTGATCAACTGCCCCGACAGCCACCCGCCGAACAGGCTGCCGATCATGGCGCCGACATAAGGCACCCAGGCGAAGATGCCGATCTGCTTGATGTCGAAGTCGAAGGTCTCGGCCAGATAGATCGGCAGCCAGGACACGAACAGCCACCAGATCGGATCGATGAAGAACCGGCACAGGATGACGCCCCAGCTCTGATGGTGCGACAGCAGCTGCCCCATGGTCGGGACGTAGACGGGCGCCAGCAGCGCGTCCTCCGTCTTTGTCTCCGGCCGATCCATGATCAAGGCGCGCTCGGCGGCGCTGACCCACGGGTGGCTGTCCGGCCCGGCGCGATAGATGACCAGCCACGGCAAGAGCCAGATGAAGCCCAGCACCCCGACCAGCAGGAAGGTCCCCTTCCAGCCGAGGTAAAGGAACAGCAGCGCGATCAGCGGAGCCGATACGATAGCCCCGACCGAGGCTCCGGCGTTGAACAGCCCCTGTGCGAAGGCCCGCTCCCTGGGCGGAAACCACTCGGCGTTGGCCTTCACCGCCCCGGGCCATGCCCCCGCCTCCGACACGCCCAGCAGGGCGCGGAAGAGGCTGAAGGAGGTGATGGAGTTGGCCACCGCGTGCAGGGCGATCGAGATCGACCAAACCCCGATCGACAGGGCGAACCCGAGCCTGACGCCGATGGCGTCGAACAGCTTGCCGAAGCCGAACTGACCCAGGGCGTAGAACAGCATGAACACGGTGACCAGGAGGGCGTAGTCCTCCTTGGTCGCGCCGATTTCGGGCGCGATCTCGGGCCACATCACCGCCAGCGCATTGCGGTCGATGTAGTTGATCACCGTGGCGATCCCGATCAGGCCGATGATGACCCATCTCATGTTGGACTTCATCCTCGCCTCCTCAGCGATCGAACCGGGCGTACGGGCCGGTCCACTGATGCGTCTGCCCGTCGAGCGTCACCGCGTGCCGCGCACCCTCTGTCGGGTCGTCCGCGACGGCCAGGATCAGAACCTTTCCGGTCACCAGCATCAGCACGACCGCCTCGACCCCGTCGCCGCCCACCCGCGCGATCTCGCGGATCCGGCTGGTCGCACCCGACACTGTCTCGGCCGTGCCGTCATAGGCGCCGTGCGGCTCCAGCACGGAGAAGAAGCTGGCGTCGGCCTGCCCCTGCATCCGCTGGAGCAGCGCCGGCTCGCGTCTCAGGTTGAAGTCCGGATCGTTGGCCCCGCTTTCGACCAGCATGGCGCTGATCGGCGCCGAGGCCCCGAACCGGTAGGTGTAGAACCGGCGGCCCAGCAGCCAGGTGAGGCTGCGGTTCTCGCCCGATGCCGGCGCGACCGCATCGACCCACAGATGCTGATAGCCGTTGGCCTCGCCCAGCACCGGCCGCTCGCGCACCGAATGCTCGGCGTCGAACGCCGTGACGATATGGCCATTGAAATGCAGCGGCAGGTCATAGGTCGTCGCCGCCGCGCCGTCCGCGCGGAACAGGTCGATCACCACCGGATACGCCAGGTCGGGATGCTCGACCATCGCCAGGGTCCGGGTCAAGACCACCCCGTCATAGCCGTTCTCCAGCCGCGCCGAGGCGATCTGCAGTCCCTCCCCGACCTCGAAGAACAGGGGCGTCGTCGGGTGTTCCTCGCCCGTCTGCCAGACGCCGCCGAACTGGCTGGCCTCGCCGACGACCAGCGTGTTGTGCGCCACCGTCGTCATGGCCCAGCTGTCGTTCTCGGGCAGATAGCCGCCCCCGCCCTTGGCCTCGACGTTCAGGAACCGCGCGGCGCCATAGTCGCGGACCACCGGCTGGCCGTCGTCGTAGAACAGCATCTCCAGCCGGTCGAAATGGCCGTGTCCCTGCCCCTGCTGGGTGTTCTTCATCACCAGGGCCTGACCGTCCGCCCCACCGCGCCGCAGGAAGACGAGGTTGCCCAGATCCCCGTTCGGCCCGTCGCGCAGTTGCATGGATCGGAAGTCGAACGGCCGCGCCGCCCCCTCCGCCACGCCCTCAGCGACCGCCAGACCTTCCGGCGACAGGATGGTCCGCCCCTGCCCTTCGGCGATGGACAACAGACCCGGATCGCGCGTCTGGGCATAGGCCACGGCGACCCCGGTCACGATCTCCTCGGTGTCCAGACCCTTGTCCGGCATGGCGTCGTTGATCGGGAACAGCAGCCCGCCGTAGGACGACTGGATCACCCCGTCGACGGCCTTCAGCAGCACCCCGTCACGCCGCTCGAAGATGCCGCGCCCCGGCTCATTCCGCTGGATCGCGCGGGCGAAGATGATGAAGGGCGCGAGCGCGTAGCGCTGGTAATACGGCCCCTCGGCGTAGTAGCCGTCCGGCGAGAACAGCTCGTCCACCTGACGCAGGAGGCCTGCCCGGCCGTCATGCCCCGTCCCGTTCAGGGCCCGGTCCACCAGCTCCGGATCGCGCAGCACATAGCCGGTCATCCCCACCCCGGCCGTGGCCCACGTCGCATGGTTGTGGATGCGGTCGAAATAGGGCGCGTTCTCTTCCGAAAGGAACCGCGCCATCCGGCGGAAGACGTCGTCGTCGATGGTTCGCCGCTGCTCCGGCGTGAGCGTCTCCCGAATAGCGTCGTAACCTTGCGACGAATAGACCAGCCAGACGCTGTCGTTCAGCGCCTGCCAGAACAGCCGCCCCTTCACCGGCGAACTGCCCGCGGGATGGTCCGCCAGCGTCGGATAGAGCCGCGCATATTCCAGCAGCAGGTCCCGCGCGAAATCGGCATAGGCCCGGTCGCCGGTCAGCCGGTACAGGGCCCCCGCGCCATAGATGGCCTTGTAGTTGGCCTTGTGCTGCTCGTGGGTGACTCCGCCGCCCAGATCGCGCGGCTGGGGCACGTCGATACCGTGCGCCATGGCGGCCCGCACCTCGCGCTCGACCCGCGCCCGCTCGGCGGCGAACATCGGATATCGGTCGCCCGCCTCGGCCATAGTTCGCCATTGCTCGGCCGAGACCAGAACCGGCGACCCGTCATCGACCTGCGCGACGGCCGACGTTGCCTGCTGAGCCAGCACGCCCGTCGGCGCGCCTGCCGCCAGCGCGGCCAGCACCGCGATCAGAACCGTCCGGCTCACGGCAGGACCTCCAGCGGC
>CAMLNY010000056.1 GCA_946481405.1 uncultured Brevundimonas sp.
ACGCGGCCCTGACCCTGTCGCCGAACAATCCCGAGGTCCTGAACAACGCGGCCATGGCCCAGATCACATCGGGCGACGCGGCCGGGGCCGAAACCCTGTTGCGTCAGGCGGCGGCCCAGCCGAACGCCTCGATGCAGATCCGGCTGAACCTCGCCATGACGCTGGGCCTGCAAGGCAAGATGAGCGAGGCGGAACAGATCATCCGGCGCGACCTGCCGCCGGAGGTCGCCGATCGCAATCTGGAGTGGCTGAGGAGCCAGACCCGCCCGCAGACGGCGGGCGTGACGACCGACGCCGCCTCCCCAGCCCTCGTGCGGACCTGGTCCTCGCTACAGGGCCAGTAGCGCCTAGTTCTGCGCGGCGGCCAGATCGAGGCGGGCGCGCAGACGGGCGTCGGATCCCACGGCGCCGGCGATGGCGTTGAAGCGATCCAGGGCCAGACCCGAGGACGAGACTGCCGAGGCCATGGCGGCCTGCTGTTCCGTGGTCGGCGCAGCGCCGCCGGCGGGCATGGCGGCGCGGACGCCGGCCATGGCGGCGCCGAACTGGACCAGTTCGGCATCGGTGACGGAGGCGGCGACCGAACCGGCCGGCGATTCCGGGGTGGCGAGCACGGCCAGACGCGCCTGAAGCACTTCGCTGCCCGAAACGGCGGTGGCCAAGGCGTTAAATGCGGTGATGTCCATGCCCGCGGCCTCGATCGCGGAGGCCATGGCGGCCTGCTGCTCGGCGGTGGGCGCCGTGCCGTCGGTCGGCGAGGCGGCGCGGACGGCGGTCATGGCCGTGCTGAAGGCCTGCAGCTGGGCGTCGGAATATTCGGTCGCCTGGGCGACGGTCGTCAGCGGCGCGGCGGCGGAGGCCTGAACGGCTCCGCCCAGCAGGGCGACGGCGCAAACGGCGGCGATCAAAGGAAGGCGCATTCGGTATCCTTGGCGATATGAAGACAAGTACGTCGGGGACGGACCAAGGACGCTAACCCGGCAATCGTTCCGGTGGCAATTCACCGAACCTGATGGGCGAACGGCCGCCCCGCCTTCTCCCCCCGGCCGTCCGCGCCTATATCGGGAGCCATGATCGACGACCTCTACAGCGCGCGCATCCTGACGCTGGCGGCCAACCTGCCGCATGCGGGGCGCCTGCCGCAGCCCGACGGCACGGGCGAGCGGGTCGCCAAGCTGTGCGGGTCGAAGGCGACGGTCGACGTCGTGCTGGACGAACAGGGGCGGGTCGCCGCCTTCGCCCAGGATGTGAAGGCCTGCGCGCTGGGTCAGGCCGCCGCCGGCGTGGTCGGCGCAGTCGTCATCGGCGCGACGACCGAAGAACTGCAATCCGCCCGCGACGCCATGCTGGCCATGCTGAAGTCCGGCGGCGAAGGGCCGGAAGGCCGGTTCGAGGGCCTGCGCGCCCTGAAGCAGGTCGCCGACTATCCGGCGCGCCACGCCTCCACCATGGTCTCCATCGAGGCGACGCTGGACGCCGTCTCCCAGGCGCTGACATCGCGAACCAGTCTCGCCGGCGCCGCCTAGGTCCCGGTTGCCCTCGCCAGCACGGCAAGGGATAAGCCCCGCACCATGGCCAGCCCCGGCACTCTCTATGAACGCGGCGTCCGCGCGGCCCATCGCGGCTACAAGCTGACGCTCAGTCCGTTCTTCGGCCAGTCGTGCCGCTTCCTGCCCACCTGTTCGGACTATGGCCGCGACGCCCTGATCCGACACGGTTTGCGAAAGGGGGGATGGCTCACCCTGCGCCGGCTCTGTAAATGCCACCCGTTCGGCGGCTCGGGATACGACCCGGTTCCGCCAGTCGAGACCAAGATTCCATGATCCAACTGAAATTCCCCGACGGCGCCGTGCGCGAGTATCCGGCCGGATCCACGGCCCGCGACGTGGCCGCCGCCATCTCGCCTTCGCTGGCCAAAAAGGCCGTGCTTGCCGAACTGAACGGCGAGCAGCGCGACCTGAACCGCGTGCTGGAGACGGGCGGATCATTCCGCCTGATCATGCGCGACGACCCTGAGGCCCTGTACACGATCCGCCACGATACGGCCCACGTCCTGGCCGAGGCGGTCCAGACCCTGTTCCCCGGCACCCAGGTCACGATCGGCCCGGCCATTGAGGACGGCTTCTATTACGATTTCTACCGGGAAACGCCGTTCTCGACCGACGACTTCGCCGCCATCGAAAAGGAGATGGCGAAGATCGTCGATCGCGACGCGAAGTTCGAGCGCGAGGTCTGGGACCGCGACGAGGCCATCGTCTTCTTCGAGGCGCGGGGCGAGAAGTTCAAGGCGGAGCTTATCCGAGACCTGCCCGCAGACCAGACCATCACCCTGTACCGTCAGGGCGACTGGATCGACCTGTGCCGCGGCCCGCACTTCCCGTCGACGAAGTCGGTCGGCAAGGCCTTCAAGCTGACCAAGCTGGCCGGCGCCTACTGGCGCGGGGACTCCAACCGCGAGCAGCTGCAGCGCATCTACGGCACGGCGTGGGCGTCGCAGGCCGATCTCGACGCCTACCTCCAGCGTCTTGAGGAGGCCGAGAAGCGCGACCACCGCAAGCTGGGCCGCGCCATGGAGCTCTTCCACATGCAGGAAGAGGGCCGGGGCATGGTCTTCTGGCACCCGAAGGGCTGGGTCCTGTGGCGCGTGCTGGAAGACTATATGCGCCGTCGTCTGGACGCCGCGGGCTATGTCGAGGTCAAGACGCCCCAGGTGCTGGACCGTAAATTCTGGGAGGCCTCGCCCCAACATGTTCGTCTGCGAGACGGTCGAGGGCGAGACCCTCAGCCTCAAGCCGATGAACTGTCCGGGCCACGTGCAGATCTTCGATCAGGGTCAGCGGTCCTATCGCGAACTGCCGCTGCGCATGGCCGAGTTCGGCGCCTGCCACCGCTACGAGCCGTCGGGATCCCTGCACGGTCTGATGCGGGTGCGCGGCTTCACCCAGGACGACGCCCACATCTTCTGCCGCGAGGACCAGATCGTCGACGAGACGGCGGCCTTCATCCAGCTGGCCAAGTCGGTCCACGCCGACCTCGGCATGGAGACGGCCTACATCAATCTGGCCACCCGGCCGGAAGTGCGCGCCGGTTCGGACGCCTTCTGGGACAAGGCCGAGGCCCAGATGGCCGAGGCCGCCCGCGCCGCGGGCGTCGAGGCGGTCATCGCCGAGGGCGACGGCGCCTTCTACGCGCCCAAGCTCGACTTCATCGTCAAGGACGCCATCGGCCGCGAATGGACCTGCGGCACGATCCAGCTGGACTATGTCCTGCCCGAGCGTCTGAACGCCGAATACGTCGGCGAGGACGGCCAGAAGCATCGCCCCGTGATGCTGCACCGGGCGATCCTCGGATCGTTCGAGCGCTTCATCGGCATCATGATCGAGAACTACGCCGGGGCCTTCCCCCTGTGGCTCGCGCCGGTCCAGGCCTGCGGGTCGAGACCGACCTGCGCAACGAGAAGATCAACTACAAGATCCGCGAACACTCGGTCGGCAAGGTGCCCGCCATCGCCGTCGTCGGCCGCAAGGAGGCCGAGGACGGCAAGGTCGCGATCCGCCGTCTGGGCTCGCAGGCGCAGACCATCGTCACCGTCGAGGAGGCGATCCGCCTCCTCACCGACGAGGCCACGCCGCCGGATCTGAAGCGCCTCAAGTCCGCGAAGAAGTCAGTTCTCGAGCTCTGATCGACGCACCGTTGCGATCCGGATTTCGTCGCGCAGCACATGGGCGGCGATACCACTGGCGTGGGCTCGGAGCAGGGCGCGGGCCTCGATCACCGCCTCTCCCTCGGTCTCGGCCGTCAGCGGCTCCATGTGCGGCGTCGACAGGATGTCGCGTTCGATGAAGCAGAAATAGATGGGCACGCGAGACCTCCGGGGACGGCGGCGGAGCTAGCATGGCCGTTAGTGCCGGAGCGTCCGGCAGCCGACGTATGCATCCAAGCTGCGCCGTTCGGCGTTGGGGAGCCATGGCTCAGCTTGAGAACCTCTTCATCGCGCGGCTGGACCCCGAGGAATCGGCCCTTCTTCGTCCGCTGCTCCGTCGCATCACCGTCGCGGTCGACCAGATCGTGGTCGATCAGGGCGCGCCGGTGGAACAGGTGCATTTCCCCATCGACGCCCAGTTCGCCAACGTCGTCCGCTTCTCCGACGGGAGCGCGATCGAGACGGCGGTCGTCGGCAACGAGGGAATGACCGGTCTGGCGCCCTTCATGGCCAACAAGGGCTCTGGCTGGGAGGTCCTGTGCCGCGCCGCCGGGGAGGCTTGGGTCGCGCCCGTCGGACCGCTGCGGGCCCTGATCAGCGAGCGGCCCCGGCTGGCCGCCCGGCTTCTGTCCCTGACCGACCTCTATCAGGCCCAGGCAGCCCAGACCGCCGCCTGCAACGCCCAGCATTCGGCCGCCCAGCGGATCGCCAAATGGATCCTGACCGCGGACGACCTGTCGCCGCGCGACCAGCTGGAGTTCCGGCAGGAAGAACTGGCGCGGCTGATCGGCGCCCGTCGCACCACCGTCAGCGAGGCGGCGTCCCAGCTGAAACGCCGCAAGGTGATCGCCTATCGACGAGGGACCATCCGCATCCTCGACCGGGCCGAACTCGAGGCGGTCGCCTGCGAATGCTATTCCATGCTGCGGCCCCGGCTGGACGGGGTTGCCGACTAGAGGTCAGGAGGTTCGTGATGCTCGACCACATCGGCGTCGACGTCACCGATCTGGACCGCTCGCGCGCCTTCTATGCGGCCGCCCTGGCCCCGCTCGGCTACCGCGTGATCCAGGCCCTGAGCGCCAGGGAGACAGGCGCCAATCCCATCGTCATGTTCGGTATCGACGCGCCGGAGTTCGTCATCGCCATCGACAAGGCGCCGGGTCGCGGCAACCACATCGCCTTTCAGGCCGGGACCCGCTCCGCCGTCGATGCCTTCCACGCGGCGGCCCTGAAGGCCGGAGGTCGTGACAACGGCGCGCCGGGGTTGAGGCCGAACTACGGACCGAACTATTACGCCGCCTTCGTGTTCGACCCCGATGGCTTCAACATCGAGGCCGTCTGCCGCACGAACGGTTGAGACCCTAGCGCGCCGTGAGCGCATCCTCCGAGCCCGGAACGCGGTCCGCGCCATCGTCCTCGATCAGGGCGGACCCGGTATCGTCGCCTTCGAAGGTGCGCGTCTCGGCCGGCGCGCCCGCCTGGAACTCGGCTATCGCAGAGACCTTGCGGGCGCGCATCCGGTCGGCGAGGTCGTCCATATCCAGACCGGCCGCGCGCGCCTGCGAGAACAGGCCTTCGGAGCGCTTCTCCTCTTCCTCGACGTGGTGCTCGATCATCTCCGACAGCACCTTGACCTTGGCGTCGTAGAAGGCCTCGTCCGGCCCGCCCGCCTCGATCTCGTTGATCAGCACCTTGGCTGCGTCGTGCTCGACATAGGCCTCGTCGATGTCGTCGCTCTCGACGTCGGCGCCGCGACAGGCCGGGTAGAAGATTTCCTCTTCGAGGATGGTGTGGACCTTCAGCTCGAGACAGGCCTCTTCGGCGAGCTTCTGTTTGCGGGCCTTGCCGGTCGCGCTTTCGAACGCCTCGAAAATCTCCTCCACCTTGCGATGGTCGGCCTTCAACATGGCGATGGCGTCCATCTCTTCGTAGGTCTGGGCCATGGGTCGTCCTCCGGGTTGAGCCTTGTCTGGCCGAAAAGCCCCGCCGCGACGAGAGGTTCCTATGGCTGAGCTAGGTGCGAGTCATTCGCTTGGCTCAAGGTCTTCTGCCGTCAATGTTTCCGGGCGGCGAATAGCGACAGGCAAGCAGCGACCGGTCGCCGCGATGCTCGACCGCACAGCCGACGTGGGTGGTGTTGCGCCAGATCAGCTGGGTGTAATGGCCGACCGCGACCCAGTCGCCGGTCCGGCTGACATTCGGGAAGACGCCGGGGCGATATCGTCGACGCTCGACGATCCAGTCGCCGACCATGTCTTCCGGCGTGAAGACGCGGTTTCCCCACCCCATCCACAGGTTTTCGCCGTGACCATGCGGGCGCGGATCGTGGGCGAAGCGGCCGCTGTCGATCAGCTCCACCGCCCAGTCGCGCGCCTCCGCCTCCAGATTTTCGCTCCACATCAGACGCGAGGCACCGACGCGGGCCCGTTCCGAATTGTGGGCCGCCAGCAGGCGTTGCTCGACCGGGTTCGACGGCCGGGAATCGTCGGCCGGAACGATCGGGCGCAGGGTCCGGGCCTGTTCGGAAGCGGGCTCCATCCAGACGGGCTCCTCGCGCGGTCCCGACTGGGCGCTGGCGGTCACGGCCGGCGAAAGCGCGGCGACGATTGCGACGAGAAGACTTCGGGTGTTCATCGACGAATGATCCCGCGCGATGGGGGCTGTTCCAAGGCGCGATAACTCTTATCTTGACGTTGACGTAAACGTCGGCTTTAGACGCTTCACCTTCACATCCGTCCTCAATGGAGACTGACCCCATGACCGAGGCCTATATCTACGACGCTGTGCGGACGCCGCGCGGCAAGGGCAAGAAGGACGGATCACTGCACGAGATCACCGCCCTGTCGCTCGCCACCCAAGTTCTGGAGGCGATCCGCGACCGCAACGGGCTGGACACCTCCAGGGTCGACGACGTCATCCTGGGGTGCGTGTCGCCAGTGGGCGAGCAGGGCTCGGACATTGCCCGCACCGCCGTGCTGAACGCCGGCTGGTCGCAGACGACGGCGGGCGTGCAGATCAACCGCTTCTGCGCCTCAGGGCTGGAAGCCGTGAACATGGCCGCCGCGAAAGTGAAGGCCGGCGAGGCCGATTTCGCCGTCGGCGGCGGCATCGAGGCCATGAGCCGCGTGCCCATGGGTTCCGACGGCGGCGCCTGGCCGGTCGACCCGACCTCGGCCTTCCCGACCTATTTCGTGCCCCAGGGCGTCTCGGCCGACATGATCGCGTCGAAATACGGCTTCAGCCGCGACGACGTGGACGCCTATTCGATGGAGTCGCACAAGCGCGCCGCCGCCGCCTGGGCCGACGGTC
>CAMLNY010000057.1 GCA_946481405.1 uncultured Brevundimonas sp.
TGCGCGAGGTCATGCGCCGCCGCTTCTCCCGGCTGGTGAAGGAGGAAGAGGAAGGCGCCGAGGAGGTGGTCCGTCCCGACCTCCTGCTGATCGACGGCGGCGCCGGACAGCTGGCCGAGGTCCAGGCGGTGCTGGCCGATCTGGGTCTGGACGACATCCTCGCCGTCGGCGTGGCCAAAGGGCCGGACCGCGACGCGGGGCTGGAACGGTTCTTCGTCCCCGGCAAGCCGCCTTTCATGCTGCCGCTGAAATCGCCGGCCCTCTACTACATCCAGCGGCTGCGCGACGAGGCCCACCGCTTCGCCAACGGCGCCCATCGCACCCGCCGCTCGATGGACATCAAGAAAAACCCCCTCGACGAGATCGAGGGCGTCGGTCCCGGTCGCAAGAAGGCCCTGCTCCACGCCTTCGGCTCCGCCAAGGGTGTCTCCCGCGCCGCTGTGGTCGATCTCGAAAAGGTCGACGGCATCAACCGCGCCCTGGCTGAACGCATCCGCGCCTTCTTCCACAAGAGCTGAGGCGCCCGCCCCGCTAGGCGGACCGGTGTTCCGTGCTAAACCCTGACGGGAACTTCGGGGGATCAAACAGTGCGCGTCTGGGTCCGGGTCGTTGCGGCCCTGTTGCTGCTCATCGGATCGCCCACCTTCGCACAGGAGGTGGAGCGGGCCCCGACCCCGGCCTGGGTCCAGGCCCTCGTCTCCACACCCGACGCCGCCCCCATTCGCGTGCTGGTGCAGGACGAGCAGACCCGCTTCACCGCCCAGGGCGTCGACACCTACACTTTGCGCCGCGTCCGGGTGCAGACCACCCAGGGCCTGAGCCTGCTGTCGACCGTCAGCGCCTCCTGGTCCCCGCCGCGCCAGTCGGTCCAGGTCCACGCCGTCCGCATCATCCGCGGCGATCAGGTCATAGACGCCCTCGACGGTCAGGAATTCCAGCTCCTGCGCCGCGAGAACAACCTCGAGAACTCCATGCTGGACGGCGTCCTGACCGCCACCCTCCAGCCGCGCGACCTGCGCGTCGGCGACATCCTCGAGACCGCCTTCACCATCCATGACGACGGCGGCGTCCTGGCCCCGCACCGCGAGCTTCTCGACGGTCTGAACGTCGGGGTGATCATCGACCACTACCGCAGCCGCGCGACCTGGCCGGCCGACATGGCCATCCGCTACCAGGGCATCGGCGACTGGGCCGACGCCACGCCCCGTCGCGTCGGCGACCTGCAGGTTCTGGAGATCGAGGAACGCGACCTGCAGCCCGCGCGCATGCCCGAGAACCTGCCGCCCCGCTACTACTTCAACCGCACGGTCCAGTTCACCGACTTCCGCGACTGGGCCGAGGCCGCCGCGGTCATGCAGCCCCTCTACGCCCGGGCGGAGGTCCTGGAGGAGAGCTCCCCTCTTCGCGCCGAGATCGAGCGCATCCGCGCCGGGAACCCCACCGCCGCCGGTCAGGCCGCCGCCGCCCTGCGTCTGGTTCAGGAGCAGGTCCGCTACGTCGCCCTGGCTATGGGTGAGGGCAACTACACCCCCGACATCGCGGACAGCGTCTGGCGCAGCCGCTACGGCGACTGCAAGGGCAAGACCGCCCTGCTCCTCGCCCTGCTGCACGGTCTCGGCATCGACGCCGTCCCGGCCCTGGTCAGCACCCGTCTGGGCGACGGTCTCGACGAGCGTCTGCCGCTGATCTCCTGGTTCGACCACGTCATCGTCCGCGCCACCGTCGACGGCCAGACCTACTGGCTGGACGGCACCCGGGTCGACGACCGCACCCTGGCCGAGCTCGTCCCGCCGCCGTTCAAGTGGGCCCTGCCGGTCCGCGACGGCGCGACGCTGGAGCGGATCGTCGTTCCGCCCGCCGCCTTCCCGGCCACCGAGGTCATCGTCACCTTCGACGCCACCCGGGGTCTGGACGCCGAGGGCCGCGTCGAGATGGACATGATCTATCGCGGCGATGCCGCCACAGCCTTCCGCCAGCAGGTCGCCAACATCCCGCCCGCCCAGCTCCAGACCATCCTGATGTCGGCTTTCGACGACAACGACCAGATCACGGTCGGCTCGGTCGACACCCGCTACGACGACGGCGACCACAGCTTCCACATGATCATGACAGGGACCACCCGCGTGCCCTGGATCGCCAGCTCCGGAGGCCGGGTCCTGACCATGAGCGAGACCAATCTGGTCGGCCCGACCCAGGACGAACGCACCCATCTGTTCGCCGCCTGGAAGGACGCCCCCTACGTCAACACCTATCCGGTCCAGTCGCGGACCCGGTCACGCGTCATCCTGCCCAACGGCGGGGAGGGCTTCCGCATCGAGGGTGCGGACCAGACGGTCGAGACCGGCGGCTACCGGCTGGAGCGCACCGGCCGCATCGCCGACGGCGTTGCCGACGTCGTGGTGACCACCACCAGCCTGACGGACGAGGTCACCGCCGAGGTCATGGACGCCGCCCGGACCCGCAACGAGAACCTCAGCAGCGCCGTGGTCCGCATCCGCGCCCCCGCGAACTACACCGCGACCGAGGCCGACCGCAGCCGGCTTGACGCCGCCGACAGCGATGTCGCCGACCTGATCGAGCGCGCCGACCGCCTGAAGAACACCGACGACATGGACGGCGCCCTCGTCCTGCTCAACGCCGCCGTGGAGCGCGAACCCGACAACGCCGAGGCTCGCATGGCGCGCGGCGAGGCGCGGCTGGAGAACAACGACTACGCCGGCGCCCAGGAGGACTACGACCGCGCCGCCGACCTCGACCCCGCCGACATCGACGCGGTCCTGGGTCAGGGCCGGGTCCAGCTGGCCGACGGCCGTCCGGCCGAGGCGGTGGTCAGCTACAGCGTCGCCCTGCGCCTGGATCCGGGTAATGTCCTGGGCCTGTGGGGTCGCGGCTCAGCCTACTACCAGATCGGCCGCATGGACCGGGCGCTCGCCGACTTCCGCGCGCTCAAGACCGCCGCCCCCGACCTGTCGACCGGCCACAGCCGCGAGCTGCGCATCCTGATCCGCGAGGGCCAGGCCGACGAGGCTCGCGGCCTGATCGCCGAACGGCTGGCGGACGCCCCCACCGACTACATCGCGCTGGAGGCGGGCCTGCGGCTGGCCCGGATGGAGAACACGCCCGCCCTCGCCCTGCCGCCGATGGACGCCGCCCTCGCCGTCGCGCCCGACAGCGCCGACATCCTCGCCCTGCGCGGCCGCGCGCGGGCGCTCGTCGGCGACCTGACCGGCGCCCTCGCCGACTTCGACGCCATGCGGGCCCTGGCGGCACAGGACCCGGTCCTGCTCAACAACGTCTGCTGGGCCCGCGCCCTCGCCGGAGTCGAGCTGGACACAGCCCTGGCGGAATGTGACGCCGCCATCGCAGGGGCCGGAGAAGCCGGCTTCATCGACAGCCGCGCCCGGGTCCTGCTGCAGATGGACCGGTTCGAGGAGGCCAGGACCGCCTATGAACTGGCCCTGGTCGAACGCCCCAACCAGACGGCGACCCTCTACGGTCGCGGCCTCGCCCGTCTGGCGCTGGGCGACGCCGGCGGCCGTCAGGACATCGACCGCGCCCTCGCCATCAACGCCGACGCGGGCGACAACTTCGACAGCTTCCTGACCCGCCACCCCGAATTCCGACCCTGATCGACAGCGCGGGCCGGTTGGGGCATTCAGCGGCCATGTCCCAGGATTCCACCGACCCCCTGATCGCCGGCTACCGCCGTTTCCGCGCCGACCACTGGCCGGCCGCCAAGGCCGAGTACGAGGCTCTGGCCGCCGACGGCCAGACGCCCCACACCCTGATCGTCGCCTGTTCCGACAGCCGCGCCGACCCGGCCCTGATCTTCGACGCCGCACCCGGCCAGCTGTTCGTGGTCCGCAACGTCGCCAACATCGTCCCGCCCTACCAGCCGGACGGAGAACTGCACGGCGTCTCGGCCGCGCTCGAGTTCGGGGTCAAGGTTCTGAAGGTCCGCCGCATCGTGGTCATGGGCCACGCCCACTGCGGCGGCGTCGCGGCCATGCGCAACGGCGCCCCCGACAGCGTGCGTGACTTCGTCGCCCCCTGGATCGCACAAGGGACCCCCGTCGTCCGCCACGTCGCCGAGACCGTCGCCCCCGACGAGGTCGAACAGGCCTCGGAAGAAGCGGTCGTCCGCCTGTCCATCCGCAACCTGCGCACCTTCCCCTGGATCGCCGAGCGCGAGGCGGCCGGCGACCTCGAACTGACCGGCCTGCACTTCGGCATTGCCGAGGGAATGCTTCGCAAGCTTACCGGCGCGCCCCGGTTTGAACCGCTAAGCTAGGCGCGCGTTCGCTGAAGACCGCCTATGCTGGCCGCGCCAGCCTGACACGGATTCGCTCATGTCCCCGACGCACCACGCCAACCCCATCCCCAACATCCTGACCGGCCTGCGTCTGGTCGCCGGGGTGGTGATGTTCCTGATCCTGGCGGGCGCGACCGGCGGGGTGCCGATCCTCTCGGCCTATCTGAGCCCCGAGGACCAGTTCGGCCTCTATCGCGCGGCCTTCTACATCTTCGTCGTGGCCGCCTCGACCGACTGGGTCGACGGCTATCTGGCCCGCCGCTGGCACGCGGAGACGCGCTGGGGCGCCATCCTTGATCCCATCGCCGACAAGGTTCTCGTCACCGGCGCCATCCTCGGCGTGCTGACGAGCGGCTCGGTGCCCCAGATCGCGATTCCCTGCGGCCTCATCCTGTTCCGCGAGTTCGCCGTCTCGGCGCTCCGCGAGACCATCGCCGGCCGCGTGACGCTGGAGGTCACCCTGCTGGCCAAGTGGAAGACGACCGTCCAGCTCGTCGCCCTCGGCTGCCAGCTGTTCGCCCGCAACTGGGACGGCTTCGGTCTGGAGTTCGACTACCTGCCGTATTTCCAGCTGCTGGCCGACAGCCTGATCTGGTTCGCCGCCATCGCCACCGTCTGGACCGGCTGGCAGTATTTCGAGACCGCCCGCCGCTCTCTCGCCGAACCGGACTAGCGCTCCGCCTCGACCCGCCGCCGGATGTCAACGCCGGCCGCTGCGATCAGCGCCTCCAGCGCCGCCTCGTCGACGGGCCTGGCCCAGCGCAGCTTCACAAGCCGCATCCGCTTGCCGGCGCCGTCCAGCAGGCCCTCCGGGTCCGGCAGACCGGCCCCATTAAGGAAGCCCACGGCAGCATGACCGCTGAAGGCCGCAACACAGCCGAAGGCCGCGTCCCCGAAACCGGCGGTCGGATGGCCGTCATGGATCAACTCGCGGACCTCGGGCCCACAGACCTTCAGCCGCCCGAACCACGGTTCGACCATCCGCCTCAACGGATCGCCATTGGCGAACCACGCCTCCACCGCCGGATCGCGCTCGACCCCGCCGGACAGCAGGAACAGCGTCATCGCCGATCCTCGCCGGGGGTCAGCGGACCCCCAGCTCCCGGACCAGTCCATCCATGCCGTAGACGTCGCGCAGGGCCACGGTCACTGCGCCCGTCGTCACGATGACGCTGCGGTTGACGTTGCGGTCATAGCCATAGGCGTTGCGCTGGGTCAGGACGGTGGAGTCGAAGTTCGCGCCCAGCATCTCGCCCGCCGCATTGACCACCGGCGAGCCTGACGACCCGCCGATCGTGTCCGACGACAGGGTCATGTTCAGCACCGTGTCAGGGTCGATCTGATCGCGCGCGGCCAGCAGTTTCGGCGCCACATCGAACGGCGCCGAACCGGTCGCCCGGTCCCACAGCCCGCCGAAGGTCGTGAACGGACCCCAGCGCTGGCCCGGAACGTCCGAACCCTCGATCTTGCCGTACGTCAGGCGCAGCGTGCCCGTCGCGTCCGGATAGACGGTGTCGCCATAGGCGGCGAACCGCTGCGTCGCCAGTTGCTCCGCGGCCTGATCGGTCGGGGCCTGCACCCGAGTCTCCCAGTCCTCGCGGATGCCGCGCGTCTCATCCTGGATCGACAGCAGGTATTGGATCATGGGGTCGTCCGAGGCCTGGATGGCCGCCAGTCCGCCTTCCCACAGGGCGCGCCGCACCGCCGGATCGGCCAGGGTCGTGCCCTCGACCAGACGCGCCGACAGCGCCTCCGGCGACTCCCGGCCCAGCAGGCCGCGCACAGCGGGGCTATCGACCGTCAGCCACTCGCGGGTCTTGGACAGCCACCACTCCATCCGCACCTGCTCCAGCGCCGGATAGGTCGGGCGCTCGGCGAACAGGGCCGCCTGAACCGCCGACAGGCGCGCATCGCCGAACTCCGGCAGACGCTCGGCCGAGGGCTTGGCCCGCTCCTGCGCGCCCCGCACCAGCGTCCGCGCCCACAGGAACAGCTGCGACCCGCCGGCCACCGGCGTCGTCCCGATACCCGTCCCGCCTTCCAGCAGGGCGTAGGCGGGGTAAAGCTCACGCGCCAGCGGCTGGACGGCCGAAAGCTCCATCCACGGATCGGGCGCGTCATTGCTGCGGCCATCCAGGAAGCGCGCGGCCGACAGGGTGAAGGCGCGCTGGCGGAAGTCCGCCTCCTGCGCAGCGCGCCGCTCCATGAAGCTGGCGTCCGTCAGTGCCCGCATCCGGCCCAGACCGCGCTTGTAGGTGTTCTCCAGACCCACGATCGGATCCATGGCGATGAAGGCGTTTTCTTCCGACTCTTCCGAGAACCGGATCAGCCGCCCGCGGAGTTCCGAGGCGATCAACTGGTCCAGCGGCAGGACGACATCGCGCACCGTGAACAGCTGGTCCTGGGTCAGCAGGCGCTGGGTCGCGCCGGGGCTGCCGGCGACGAAGACGGGCGTGCCTTCCACCGGCCGGTCGGCGTTCCAGACGAAGTGGGTCGGGGTCTCGGCCGGGGCGTTGTTCTCGTACAGGCGGATGAAGGCCGCATCGATGGCGAAGCGCGGGAAGGAGAAGTTGTCCAGATCCCCGCCGAAGGTCGCCGCCCGGTCCTCCGGCGCAAAGGCCAGACGGACGTCGGTGTACTTCTTGTAG
>CAMLNY010000058.1 GCA_946481405.1 uncultured Brevundimonas sp.
GCATTGGCAAAGCACATGGCGATGCCGCCGCCCATGGTGCCGCCGCCGATCACGCTGAACCGCGTCCGGGTCAGTTCGCTGTCGTTCAGGAAGGCGCCGCCCGAGATGTCCAGCATCGGCGTCGGGGTCCACGACCCCCGGATGGAGATGAAGCGGATCTGGCCGTCGCCGACGTTGTCCGTGACCAGATCGCCGCCCGGCGTGACGATGTCGGCCTGCACGTCGCGCCAGTCGACCCAGCCGATGGAGATTTCGCCCGACAGGTCGTCGCGCCACTGACGCGAGCGCGCCCCGATCTCGACCAGGGTGACCCGGTCGCCGGCGTAGCGCTGGAAGGCGCCGTTGGCCTCGTTGACCCCGGCCGGACGCACGGCCTGTTCCGCCCGCGCGAACAGGGTCGCGCCCGAAAACCCGTCCCACCGCGCCGTCACGCTGGGCGTCAGACGCAGGTTGAAGCCGTCGATCGTCGGCCCGGCACGCGCGAGGCTGAGCTCCACGATCGAGACGTCGCTGTCGATCTTCACCGCCGACAGCCGCGCCCCGACCGCGATCCTCAGATCGGGCATGGGGGAGTTCGACGCCTCGCCGAAGGCCGTGGCCTCCGTGAAGGTCCGCGTCAGGTCCGCGCCGTAGGTGGGACGCGGATTGGGCGCCAGATCGCGCCGGCGACGCTCCACCAGCGTCTCCCCGACCGCCACGGCCGCGCCGCCGGACCAGGTCCAGCCGCTGATCGGATCGGTGTCGATTCTGAGCTCCGTCGAGACCGTCACCGCCGTCTGCCGTCGATCGACGAGAGCAGGGAAAGGCTCGCTGGCCTGACTGGCGTCGAACCGCTCGTTCAGCTGCTGGCGCGAGACGCTGGTGGCCGAGGTGATCCGCGCGCCTTCCAGTTCGCGCGACGCCGTCAGACCGGCCAGGACGATGGTGCTCTCATAGGGTTCCAGAACCCGACCCGCCTTGGCGAACCGGGTCTCGCCGACGGCCACCGTCTGGGCGTCGTCCGCCGACACCCTCTGGGCCACGCCCACCAGATCGACGGTCCAGCTGCCATCGGTCCAGCGCACCGAGGCCCGGCCGCCGACCGTGTCGACCGTGTCCGCCTCGCGCACGCCTTGCGTCGGATTGTCGAGGAAGCCGCCCTCACGTCGCGAATAGGCGACGATCCGCCCGGCCGTCCGGTCGTCCAGCGACCGGTTCAGCACCAGCGACGCGTCGCCGCTGGCCGCTCCGCCCGAGGTGATCCCGGCTCCGACGGTGACCCAGCCGTTGGTCTCGCGGAAGGCCGGCTCCACCGGTTGCAGCCGCAACACCCCGCCGATCGACCCGGCGCCGAACCGTGTGCCCTGCGGTCCCTCGAACACCTCGATCCGGCGCACGTCGATCAGGGCCAGATCCGGGTCCGGCGATCCGTAGTTCAGGCGCAGGTCGCCCAGATACTGGCCCACCGTCGCCTGCAGCGGCCCGTTCATCGCCGAGTCCGCCAGACCGCGCACGAACAGCTTGTTCCGCCCGGTCCCCTGACGCGTCGACTCCACCGTCGCCGACAGGTCAGAGACCGCCTCGCTGGCCGCCGCTCCCTCGACACGTTCCAGCGCGCCGGAATCGACCGTGTTCCGCCCGGCGACCCCGCCGAGACCGACCGGCGGCAGGGCGGTGACCACCACCTCGCCGAGCACGGTCGGCGTGGATTCGGCGGCCGGGGAGGGCGTCGGACGCACGGGCGGCCGACGGACCGGACGCGGCGCGGTCTCGACCCGGTACATGTTCTCGCCGATCCGCACGGCCCGCGCGCCGAGCGGCCGCAGCATCCGGTCCAGCGCCGCCTCGGTCGACATCCGGCCGCGCAGGTCCGGCGTGCGCCGTCCGTTCAGATTGGCGGTGATGACGACATCGATCCCGGCCTGGGCCGCCAGCCGGTTGACCGACTGGGCCGCGGGGCCGGAGCGGATGTCGTACGTCTGGGGCGAACCCGCCTGCAGGGCGATCAGGCCGGCCGCCAGAAGGGCCGCCGCCGTCACGGCTCCAGCCGCCAGCCCTCGCCGTCCTCCACGACCGAGACGCCCAGCAGACGCGCCAGCCGCGCCCTGTTCGTCGTGGCGGTCAGGCTGCCGCTGAAGCGCCGGTTCGCGACCGAGGGGCTGACGGCGATCGGTCGGTTCAGGGCCCGCGACAGGTCCTCGGCCACGACCGACAGGGTCTCGCCGGTGTAGGACAGCCGCCCCTCGCGCCAGGCCGCCACGTCCTCGGTCGCGATCTCGCGCGCCTGCAGGCCGCGGGGCGTGGCCATGACGCTGTCGCCGGCGTTCAGGGTCGCGGTCGCGCCCCGTTGATCCACCTGCACCACGCCTTCCGACACCGACACCCGCGCCCCGTCCGTCAGTCGGGTCACGTCGAAGGTCGTGCCCAGATCGGTCAGGGTCGCGTCCGCCACCTGCACCACGAAGGGCCGGGCCTCGTCGTGGGTCACCTCGAACAGGGCGCGCCCGGCCTCAAGGTCCACATCGCGCGGACGGCGGCGATCCAGCACCAGCCGCGTCCCGCCCGCCAGAGACACGGTCGATCCGTCGTCCAGCGCCACGGTCCGCGTTTGGCCCGGCTGCGTCTCGATGATCCACGGCTGGGCCCGCTGGCTCCAGCCGACCCAGGCGCCGCCGACCGCCAGAACGGCCACGGCCGCCGCGATCGCCGACCGGCGGGGCAGGGCCAAGGCGCGGCGCGGCATGATCTTGCGCACGGTCGACGCCGGCGCGGCCTTCAGCGCCTCGACGGCCTCGGCCTCGCTCTCGGCCAGCCGCCAGTAGGTCTCGGCATGGGCGGGATCGGCGGCCATCCAGGCCTCCCAACCCGCCCAGTTCTCGAACGCCGGATCGTTGACGCGGACCAGCCAGTCCAGCGCCTCCCGATCGATCCCTGTCCTCAACGCGCTCATCCCCATGCCTCCAGGACGCCGCGGATCGCGATTTGCCTCACGCCAGATCCTCCTGAAGATCCAGAAGGACCGCATAGGCGCGGCGCAGATGCTTCTCGATGGTGCTCAGACCCATGCCGAATTCCTCGGCCAGCTTCTTCTGCGTCACCCCGTCGATGCGGTGGCGACGGAAGATCGCCGCCGCCGGATCGCCCAGCGCGGTCAACCGCTCCTCGACCGCCCTCAGGGTTTGCAGTGCGATCAGCCGCCGCTCCGCGTCCGCCGCCTCGATCGCGTCCTCGGCCAGATTGGCCGGGCTCTGCCAGCTGGCGTCGCGCGCCGCCGCCCGGCGGGCGCCCCGCCGCCGGTCCAGTACGGCGGTGTAGACCATGCGCAGCAGATAGGCGTGGGGACTGGCCACCGGCGCATCTACGCCGCCCAGCTTCAGCCAGACATCCTGGACCACGTCCTCGGCGTCCCCGGCCGCGCCCATGGCTGCGGCCCGACGCACCAGGGTTGGTCGCATCTCGGCAAAGATCGCCTCAAGGCCCGCGGCCGGATGTTCGCGCGACGGTTCCATTCGCGCGCCCCTTACCGCTGCGCTGGTCCGGATGGCAACCGGGGCGAATGTCGACCCGACCGTAAGGCTTCCGCGCGCCCGCGGCGTCTTCCTTCTGATCGAGGGAGAGCCAACGCCATGACCACGCGCGAACCGGTCCGGACCGGAGCTTCCATGGCGCTCCAGACCGTGCATCTCCTGCTCGCGGCCGCCGCCGCGATCGCTATCGCCGTGGCCTTCCAGGCCTGACCGTGCCCGCGTCCGCCCATCGCGACTGGCTGGCCCGAAATCCCGCCCTGTCCCTGATCACGGCGCTGGCTCCGGCGCGCGAACGACAGGCGGTGCTGGCCTGCGCCACCGGTCGCGATCTGGCCGAGATCGCCCCCTTCGTCCGCTCCCTGCGCGCCGTCTTCGCGGGTCAGGTCATCCTGATCGTCGACCGCAAGCCGACCCTGCTGGCCTGGTTGTCCACCCACGGGATCGAGACGGTCATCGCGTCGGAGCGCCTGCTGCACTGGAAGCCGCATCCGGCCGTCGCCCGCTTCGCCGTCTACGCCCAGCTGCTTCAGGAGCGGCGCGAGATCCGCCACGTCCTCCTCGCCGACATCCGCGACGTCGTCTTCCAGTCCGACCCCTTCCGACAGGCGACCGACGATCTGGAGTTCTTCAGCGGCGCGGGCGGCAGTCTGCCGGGAGCCGGCGAGACCCGAGCCATCGAGGCCCTCATGGGCGCCGATCTGGCCAGTGACCTTTCCCGCCGCTCCCGCATCGCCAGCCTCTTCGCGGGGTCGAACGAGGCCGTGGTCCGCTTCTGCCGCACCCTTCTGCTCATCTGCGGCCAGCCGCGCGCGGGTCTGGGGAGTGAGGCCGACCGGGCGGCCTGTCATGTCGTCGCCCATCTGGGTCTCGCCGGCGGCGCCATCCGTCCGAATTTCAAACGCGCGGCCATCGCCTCCTGCGGCATGCGCACGCTCGACGGCCGGATCATCAATCCGGACGGCGGCGTCAGCCCAATCGTGGCCGGCTACCGGCGCTGCGCCGATCTGGCGTTGCAGGTGGATCGCCGTTGGGGCCTGCCGCCCGCCCGCACCGACAGCCTGCGTCGCGCCATGCGCACCATCCAGACCTCCTTCCTCGCCGCGGCCGAACTGCGCTGACGGATCAGGGCGCCGCCGCGCACATGGTCGGCGAAGCTGCGCGGGTCCGTGCCCGACAGGATCGTCGACAGCCGGTTGCGGGGCACGAAGGCGACGGTCGATGCGCGCGTCATGTGAACAGTCCGTCGATCTCGTCCTGTGACAGGGCGCGCTCGGGCTTGGCCGTCAGGATCAGATCCAGTGGACCCAGGCCGAGGGCCTGAAGTTCGGCATCGAGCATTTCCGCCGCCGCCGTCCCCACTGCTCCGGCGCGCTCCTCTGGCAGTTCAACGACTGCTGGCCCTGCGTCAGCTGGAGCCTCGTCGACTACGACGGGTAGAGAAGGCCGCCTTCCACGCCGTCCGCCGCGCCTTCGCCCCGACCCTCGCCTCGTTCCGGCAGCAGGGCGACACGGTCGAACTCTGGATCACCAACGAGGCCCGCACCGCCGTCTCCGACCGCGCCGTCTGTCCGGAGGACATCGCCGTGCGCCGCTGAAACGACCGGAAGGCGGCCTGAAAGCCACACGTCCGCCGCGCCTCTTTTCCAGCCGATACACGCCTCAGTTTCGCCGAACGCCAGTCGGTCTCATGTCGCCAACGACACAAGCGGAGGGACGACCATGTTCGCGACCATGCTCAAACAGGGAGTGGCCGCCGTCGTCGGCCTCACGCTCGTCGCGCCGGGCGGTTCCAACGGCGCGCCGGTCCAGACGCGGACAGGGTTTGAACCCGGGGACGGCGTCGCTACCCCGGCATCCTGCGCGCCCCTCGGCTTCGACCTGAGGCCGCGGCGCGAAGTCAACTCTTACGCTCCGCCTCCACCACCTCCGCCCCCGCCGCCTCCGCCCTATGCATCGCCTCCGCCGATCACCCTGCCGATCGAGCCGACCAGAAAGGAAGATCGCGTCGAGTACCGGGGACCTCCGGTCGTCGTCCCCGGACCGCCTCCGCCGCCGGCGCCCCCCGCGCCGATGCGGCCCGTCGTCGTCGGCCATGAGGCGGTCGTCGTCACGGGTTCCCGCATCCCGGCCCAGCGCGATATCGCCATCCCCGACACCGAACGCTACCCGGACGCCACGCCCAACCCGGTCCGGCGCGTGGCCGACGAGCCGGTCTCGACCTTCTCGATCGATGTGGACACGGCCGCATACTCCAACGTCCGCCGCTTCATCGGCGACGGGACGCCCCCGCCGCGCGACGCCGTCCGCGTCGAGGAGATGATCAACTACTTCGACTACGGCTACGCCGCCCCGACCGACGCGAGCCAGCCCTTCGCCGTCGACACCGCTGTTACCGCCTCGCCCTGGTCCGAAGGGCGCCAGATCGTCCATATCGGGCTTCAGGGCTACCAGCTGCCGGCCGGTCAGCGCCGTCCGCTGAACCTGACCTTCATGGTGGACGTCTCCGGCTCGATGCAGTCGCCCGACAAGCTGGGTCTGGCGCAACAGACGATGAACCTGATCATCGACCAGCTCCGGCCCGAGGACCGCGTGGCCGTCACATACTATGCATCCGACGTCGGCACCGCCGTCGGTCCCACCTCCGGATCGGAAAAGCTCAAACTCCGCTGCGCCGTCGCCATGCTGAACGCGGGCGGCTCCACCGCCGGCGCCCAGGGCATGGTCAACGCCTACCAGCAGGCCGAGGCCGCCTTCGGCCGCGACAAGGTCAACCGCATCCTCATGTTCACCGACGGCGACTTCAACGTCGGCGTCACCGACGACCGGCGGCTGGAGGACTATGTCGCCGACAAGCGCCAGACGGGCATCTATCTGTCGGTCTACGGCTTCGGGCGCGGCAACTACCAGGACGCCCGGATGCAGACGATCGCCCAGGCCGGCAACGGCGTGGCCGCCTATGTCGACGACCTGAACGAGGCGCGCCGCCTGTTCGGCCCCATGTTCGAACGGGGCGCCTTCCCCATCGCCGACGACGTCAAGATCCAGGTGGAGTTCAACCCCGCCCGCGTCGCCGAATACAGGCTGATCGGCTATGAGACCCGCCTCCTGAACGAGGAGGATTTCGACAACGACGCCATCGACGCGGGCGAGGTCGGCTCGGGCGCCAGCGTCACCGCCCTGTATGAGATCACCCCCGTCGGCGGCCCCGGCCGGATTCCCGACCGCCGCTATGAGGGTAACAGCCGTCCCGCCGAGACGGGCGGCGATCCGAATGGAGAACTCGGCTTCGTCAAGGTCCGCTACAAGCTCCCGGGCCAGCCGGCCTCGCGCCTGATCGAGACGCCGATCTCCCGGACCGCCTCGAACCCGCCCGAGGCCACCCGCTGGGCCATGGCCG
>CAMLNY010000059.1 GCA_946481405.1 uncultured Brevundimonas sp.
GGGATCAGCTTCAAATGGATGTAGCCGCGGAAGTCGTGCTCCTCGCGCAGCTTCTTCGCGACGAGAACCAGCTGTTCCATCGTGTAGTCGCCGTTGCGGATGATCCCCGACGACAGGAACAGCCCTTCGATATAGTTCCGGCGATAGAAGTTGAGCGTCAGCTCGACGACCTCGTCCACGCTGAACCGCGCCCGCTGCACGTTCGAGGACACGCGGTTGATGCAGTAGACGCAGTCATAGATGCAAAAGTTGGTCAGCAGGATCTTCAGCAGGCTCACGCACCGACCGTCCGGCGTATAGGCGTGACAGATCCCCATCCCCTCGGTGGAGCCGATCCCCTTGCCGCCCCGGCTGTCGCGTTTCGATGTGCCCGAGGATGAACATGAAGCGTCGTATTTCGCCGCGTCGGCCAGTACCGACAGCTTCTTTCTGAGATCCAGCTGCGCCATCGTTCATGGTATGTTCCAAATCCGGAACCGGGTAAAGCGTGGCCGCAGCTGTGTCTGGTGGCCGACCTATCTGAGGTAGTTCAACAGCGAGACGTCCCTGAGCTGGGCCACCACCTGGGCCGAAGCCTGCACCGCCACCTGCGAAAGCTGCAGCTCCGTCACCGCCTTCAGGGGATCGGCGTCGGTGCGCGCCCCCACCAGTTCGGTCAGCGACAACTGTTGGGCTTCGTGGCTGGTCGTGATCTGGTCCAGTCGCTGGGCGAGGGAGCCGTTGCGCGCCGCCGCATCCACGGTCGCGGTCGAGGCCGCGTCCAGACGCTTCAGCTGGGCGGTCAGGAAGGTCTTCTGGGCCTCCGTCGGCTTGCCGCTCAGCGGCCCGGTCGCCGGATCGTCGTTGTAGGCCTTGATGTCGCGGAAGATCTGGAAAATGTGGCTCTGGGTGACTCCGTCGGCCTCGGTGAAGGTGAAGCCGTCCGCCAGATAGCCCGTCTCGACCGAGGTGTTCTCGGCGATGCGCGACACAGACTTGATATGATCGTTGGTCAGGGTCGAGGCCACGGTCGGCGCGGCGACCAGTTCCGACAGGGTCGCCACCGTCACCGGCGGCTTGGTCGTATTGGCCCCGGCGAACAGATAGCCGCCTTGGTGGCGCGCGTTCAGCCCGTTGGACACCGACTGGAACTGGCCTTCCAGGTCGAGCATCAGGGTCGCCATCGAGTCCGAGGCCAGCACGCTGCCGATCGCCTCGCGCGTCGCGCCGATGGAGTCGTTGACCTGATTGATGGCCAGATC
This sequence comes from uncultured Brevundimonas sp., assembly GCA_946481405.1. Next base: position 1,242 of record CAMLNY010000059.1, read on the forward strand.
CTGAGCGTCCAGTCGCGCCGCCACGGCCTCGCCGGTGTCGAGGAAGCCCTGCACCCGCGACGCCGCGCCCTTCAGCGCCGTCAGCGTCTCGGAGCTGCGTCCGAAGCCGGTCAGGTCGGTCGCGTTCTTGCGCGTCTGGACCTTCTCGCCCGCCTCGTTCTGCGCCTGCTGCGCCTGCATCAGGTTCAGCAGTGCGGACTGATAGTTTCCGTTCGTCGAAACGCGGCTCATCAGATCATCCCCAGAAGCGTGTCGTACATATCCCTGGCGGCCTGGATCATCCGGGCCGAGGCGTTGAAGGCCTGCTGATAGGTGGTCATCAGCACCAGCTCTTCGTCCAGGTTCACGCCTTCATAGTTCTGCTGGCGGGCGTCAGCCTCGGTCGCCAAGGCCTGGGCGCTGGTCTGTCGCGACTTGGCCGCCTGGGCCTTGCCGCCGATCTCGCCGGACAGCTCGGAGGCATAGCGCGACACCGACAGGCTGCCGCCGGGGCTGTCCCCGGCGGCAGAGAACTTCACCGTCTTCTCGCCGGCGTCGGCCAGAAGCAACGCCCCGCGCCCGTCGCCCGAACTCAGCGCCGCGGTCCCGGCCGCCGCCGACAGATTCAGCTGGGCCAGCGACAGTTTCGAGGGGCTCTGCTGGATGTCGGTCCGCACCTTGAAGCCGTCGGCGCGCGACGCCCGGACCCCGCCGCCCAGACCGAACAGTTCGGTCGCCGAGACGCCGGACGGAACCTGGGTCGTCTTGTCCTCCAGCACGCTCATCCGCGGCGCCGGATCGCCGATCGGCGTGAACTTCATCTCGCCGCTGGCGTCGAGCGCGAACGTCCCGTAACGGCCGACGCCCGTCACGGTGCTGTTCAGCGCGGTCAGGATGTCGCCGACCGTTCCGCCCGCCGGGATCGCGACCTGGATGTCGCGGATCCGGGCGCCTGTCTCGCTGTTGAAGCGGAAGGTCAGGGTCTCGCCGGCCGTGAAGCCGTGCGGCGACGTCGCCGTCAGACCGATGTCGTACATCGACGGCCGGTCCGTCGAGACCAGATCGTTCATGCCGAAGTAGTGGGAGAAGCCGCGCCCGGCCTTGGCGCTCGGCGTCGTGGCATTGTCGGCGATGGCCACCCCGTTCGATCCGGCCGCCGTGATGGCCAGCTTGCCGTTCGCAAAGCTGACCGTCGCCGCCCCGCCCAGTGCGGTGTTTACGCTGGTCAGGAAGTTGGCCATCGGCTGGGCGGGGCCGCCGTTGACGGTAAAAGTCGTGCCGGAGAAGACGATGTCGGCTCGCGTCGTGATCGCGCCGGTCGAGGGGTTCACCACCGCGATCGTCGTCCCGCCGGTGAAGCCGGTCAGGGCGGTCTCCAGCGTCTGGCCCACATTCTTGCCGGTCAGGCTGTTGGGGGCGGGCACGGCCGAGTTGGCGTTGTGCGCCCGGTTCAGCTCGTCGGCAAAGTGCGCCACCAGTTCGGCCAGACGCTCGGCGGCTTGGGGCGCATCGACGTCGCGCAGTTCCAGCAGTCCCTTGATCTCGCCGCTCTTCAGTCCGTCGGCGAAGGCGCGCTTCACCCCGCCCGGCTCGGTGACCCAGATCTCGTTGAAGCCGGTCTCGGCGTTGACCGTCCCCGCGCGGTTGTACTCCAGCTTGGCCGCGCCCGCGCCCGCGAGCAGCAGGCCCGCGCCGGTGCGGATCGATACCCCGCCGACCGATCGCTGCGACACCTGCACGTCCATCAGGCTGGACAGTTCATCGACCAGCCGCGCTTGCTGCGTCTGGGCGCCCGAGGCGTCGCCGTTCAGCACCGTGGCCCGGGCGATGTCGACGTTCAGGGTCTCGATCTGCTCCAGCAGGCTGTTGGCGCGTTCGACGGCGCTCTGGATGCGGCCGTCTGCGTCCTCGCGCACGGCCTGGATCTGACTGGCGATACGCCCGGCCTCGTCGAAAACCGCCTGGGTCTTGAACAGGGCTTCCTGCCGGCGCGGCCCCGAGACCGCGTCCTCGGCGGTGGAGGCGAAGGCCGCAAACACATCGTCGATCTGGGAGAAGAAGCCGGTGTCCCCGCCCGGATCGCCGAACAGCGACTGGATGCGATCATACAGTTCATAGCGCACGCCCTGACGGCTGGCTTCTGCGCCGGCGCTGAGTGAGGCGGCCTGCAGGAAGCGATCGGTGGCGATACGGACCCGCGCGACCTCCACGCCCGTGCCGACGCCTTGGGTCGTCAGCGACACCTGATCGGCGATCTTCCGGACGTATCCGGGCGTGTTGACGTTGGAAACGTTGTCCGAGACCACGCGCAGCTGCGTCTGCGCCGCCGTCAGCCCCGAGTTGGCGATGTTCAGGATGGTGCTCAGGCTCATCCGATTAACCCTCCGCCCGGCAAGCCCTGCCCGGCAGGCTGCGCGTCTTGCCCAGCCACGCGTATATACAGCTCGGGCAACGCCTTGTTTTCCTTCAACATCAGTGAACGCGGCTGGATCATGACCGATCAGGTCGCAATCCTTGGGCCAGTCGGACCGGCCCCGGGAAAGGACTCGGAAAGGCGCCGGGCAAAAAACGACTTTTGCGCGGCAAGAAAGGTCGCGATGTACCGGCCGGCTCGGCGGCAGGATGGCCGTGGAAGCTAGCCAATTCAGTGATTTAGGAGAGAACTTCGCAGTTGGCCCGGGCCTTGCGACGGGCTGACCGAATGTTTCCGGCGCAGCAGGCGCCACCGCCTCAAGTCACGAAGTCGCCTGCGCCGCATGTCCGCACCCGGTCTCGCCATTCCCGCCACGCCCGTCATGGGCCACGCCGCCGCGCCGAAGCGCGCCGCGACGCCTGACGACGCCTTCGCCGTCATCCTGGACGACGCCGCCGCGCCGGAAGCGCCTGCGAAAGCCGCGACGCCCGCTACGAAAGCCGAGGCCGAAACCGCACCGGCGCCGCTCGAGGACGCCGCCTCCGAAACCGACGTCGCCTTCGACGCCGCACCGGTCGTGGGGGGAGCCGTCGTCGCCGCACCGGTTTCCCCGATTGTCCCGGCCCCGGTCGCCGTCGAGATCGCCGTGGAAGTCGCGGTTGCGCCGGCCGCCGAGGCCGCCGCCCATCCAAGCGAAGACTTCGCGCCGCCGCCGCCCGTCCCTGCGACGATCGAGGCTGACCTTCCGCCGACGTCTGCCGGCAATGCCGCTCCAGCCCCAGCTCCGGCCAAGTTCGCCGCCAACCTGCCCGGCCTCGCCGCCACCGACATCGACCTGAAGAAAGCTGCGGGTCCGGCCTCGGCCCAACCCGCCGCCGAACTGCCGGATGTCGCCATCGAGGCCGAGCTGAAGAAGGCGACCGCCCCCGCTCCGACTCCGACGCCCGCTCCGGCCGCCGCGCCGGTCACGCCCGTGATCACGCCTCCGACACCGCGGGCCGCGAGGCCGGTCGAACCGACCCCGAGCGCTGAAACGACCTCGTCCGAGGACGCCCCCGCCCCGACCGCCGATACGCTGCTGGAAGCCCCCGCCGCTGCTCCGGCCGAAGCGCCGCGCACCCGCGACGTCATCGACCGCGCCCGGACGGTCCGCGTCGACGCGCAGGGTCAGGCCGCCGCCGCCGATCCCGAAGCTGCGCCCGCGACCGACACTCGGGGCGCCCCGCCCGCAGCACCCGCCGCCTCCCCCGCGCCCGTCGCGCCGAAGCCGGCTGTGGCCGCCGAGGCCGCCATCACCCCGCTCCCGGTCGCCGCCGAGGCCGAAGCTCCCGCTTCGCTCGCCACCACCGTCCAGACGGCCGAGACCCGCCCCGCCGAGACCCCGATCACGCTGGCCCTCTCCACCATCGCTCGCGCCACACTCGAGACGACGGCCCAGATCGCCGCCCAGATCGTCAAGAAGCTGGAAGGCCGCTCGACCCGCTTCGAAATGGCCCTGACGCCCGAAGGACTCGGCAATGTCGATGTCAGCCTGGACATCGACGCCGACGGCAAACTCGTCGCCAAACTGGCCTTCGACAATCCGATGGCCGCTACCGAGCTGCGCGGCCGCGTCGACGACCTGCGACGCCAGCTTCAGGAGTCGGGCTTCACCGTAGCCGACGACGCCTTCTCCTTCGCCGAGCGCGACGCCTCGGCCGGTCAGCAGGGCGGCTCCGCCTTCGACCGCCGACCCGACCCGCGCGGCGCCCGCGCCTTCGGGGCCGGCGCCCGCCTGTCCGCCGAAGCTGACCTGGTCGTTCCCGGCCGCTGGATCTCTCTCGCCCTGACGCCTGACCGCGTCGATATGAAGGTCTGACCCCATGGTCGACGCCGTCACCACGAATGAGGCCGTCTCCCGGACGTCCACCAGCCGCGCCAGCCTCGTCTCGAATTTCGAGACCTTCCTGTCGCTGCTGACTGCCCAGTTGAAGAACCAGGATCCGCTGTCGCCGCTCGATTCCAACGAGTTCACGGCCCAGCTGACCCAGATGACCGGTGTGGAGCAGCAGCTCCTGACCAACGACCTGCTGACCAGCCTGCTGGAGGCCCAGCAGGGCGGCGGTCTCGGCACGGCCACCAACTACATCGGCAAAGACGCCACGGCCGCCTGGGCCGTCACCAAGCTGGAAGGCGGCTCGGCGAACTGGTCCTACGAGCTCGGCGCCGCCGCCTCGGACGTCACCCTCTCGGTGCTGGACAGCACGGGCAAGGTGGTCTGGAGCGGCCCCGCTCCGGACAAGACCACCGGCACCCACGACTTCGTCTGGAACGGCAAGACCACCGCCGGCGGCCAGCTGCCCGACGGCGGCGTCTATTCGCTGCAGGTCACCGCGAAGAACGGAACCAACGACATCGCCTCGCAGGTCCTGACCCGCGGCCGCGTCACCGGCGTCGAGATGTACGACGGCGTCCCCTACCTCACCATCGGCAACTCGATCGTGCCCGTCTCCAGCGTCATCGGGCTGGAAGAGCACGCTGCCGCCGCCACCGCCACCGACGACGCGGAGAGCGAGGCCAGCCTCGCCGAACGCATCGCATCCGCCCTGAACCCCATCAAGTTGCTTTCCTAAGGAGCCCACGTCGTGAGCATCAACTCCGCCCTGCTGGCCGGCGTGTCCGGTCTGACCGCCAACTCCGCCGCCCTGGCCGCGATCTCCCAGAACATCGCGAACGTGAACACGGTCGGCTACAAACGCACCGCCATCGACTTCTCGACGGTCGTCAACGCCCAGAACCAGGGCGCCGGCTACTCCGCCGGGGGCGTGCTCGGCAACAGCCGCAACTACATCTCCCAGGCCGGCCAGCTTCAGCGGACCACCTCCTCGACCGATCTCGGCATCGCGGGCAAGGGCTTCTTCGTCACAACTGAAAAGGCCGAGGGCCTGGACGCCGGCGACGCCCGCCTGTTCACCCGCGCCGGCGCCTTCCGCGTCGACGAGTTCGGCTATCTGAAAAACACCGCCGGCCTCTATCTGCAGGGCTGGCCGGTCAACTCCGACGGCGACATCACCCGCGACCCGTCAGATCTGAACAAGCTGAAGTCGATCAACGTCGGCTCGGTCGGCGGCACGGCCGAGGCTACCACCCGCGCGCAGCTGAACGCCAACCTGCAGTCCAGCCAGACCGTCTCGCCCGACATCGCCACCTACGTTGTCGCCGCCGGCGCCACCAACGCCAGCTACGTCGTGCTGCGCCTGCCTTGGGAGGTCAATCCGCTGTTCCAGCA
>CAMLNY010000060.1 GCA_946481405.1 uncultured Brevundimonas sp.
CGACCGCGGCCCAGCCCCCCGCCCCCACCGCCTCGCCGCCCGGCTATACCCGCGCTACCCCGATCCCGCCGGCCGCCACGCCCGCCCCCCCGCCGGTCCGTCGCGCCGAAGCCGCTCCGCCGCCGCGCACGGGAAATCTGACCGCCAATCTGAACGCGGGCGTCACCCCCACGGCCGGCACGACCTCGACCTTGAACCGCGGCGCCGTCGCCAACCCGCCGCGCCCGTCCACGGCCGCTCCGGCCCGCGCCGCGACGCCCGCCGGCCGCTGGGCGGTGCAGGTCGGCGCCTTCCGAGACGAGACCGTGGCCCGCGACTGGCTGACCGAGGTCAACCGCCGCTTCCGGTCCAGCTTCAGCAGCGCCGAACGCAATGTCGTCAGCGTCGCCGGCTGGCACCGCTCGCGCTTCACCGGCATGACCGAGGCCGCCGCCCAGGCCGCCTGTGAGACCCTGGCCGAACGTCGCGTCACCTGCATGGTCGTCCGCCCGGGCGGCTGACGGCGGAGAGCCTCTGAAAGGTTCACGCAAGCCATACGGCGGCGACGGAATCTGCCGCGGTTCCGAACCAGATCGGCAGGGCCCGACCGGGTGTCCGCACCCGTCCGCGCCGGAAGGACGATGAGCCGGGCCCGCGCCCCTTGCCCGCCCCCCGTTCTCCCCGCTAATTCAGGCCTGCATGAGCCACTCCCGCCACGACAGTCTTGAAGCGGCGCTGGCGCGGGTATTCGACGATCAGAACACCAGGGCCAGCTGGTTCGCCCTCACCGGCGGAGAGCTGCTGTTCTCGGCCGGGGATGAGCCCGACAGCCTTTATCTGGTCCGCTCGGGCCGGCTCGGCGTCTTTCGCCAGGACGAGGACCAACCGCCCCAGTTCCTCGGCGTCATCAAGCCCGGCGAGCCCGTCGGCGAAATGGCTCTGATCGCGGGTACGCCCCATTCCGCCAGCGTCGTGGCGCTGCGCGATTCCGAGATCCTGGCCCTGCCTCGCGAGGTCTTCTTCGACGCCGTCCGCACCCAGCCCGACGTGATGATCGAGCTGTCGCGCCTGATGCTGCACCGGGCCCGCGAGCGGTCGCCGGGCGTCACCGAACCCAGCGTCTTCGGCTTCATCTCCGTCCGCGGCCGCCCCATCCGCGCCTTCGTCGAGCGCGTCGCCGCCGCCGTGGAGGCGCAAGGGAAAACCTGTCAGGTCATCGACCATTCGGCCCTGTCGTCGGTCTCTGAGTGGTTCTCCCGCATGGAGGACACCCACGACTTCGTCCTCTATGTCGCCGAGCTGGACGAGCCGTCCTGGGCCAACCTCTGCGCCCGACAGGTGGATCGCCTGTTCCTCGTCGGCGACGCCCTGACCGCGCCGCCGTCCAACATCCCGATCCGCACGGCCCATGGGCTGCAGCAGTTCACCGACCTGATCCTGCTGCGCGATCCGCGCATGCGGCGGCCGGCCAACACCTCGGTCTGGCTGGACATCGTCAATCCAGGGCGCTGGTTCCACGCCATCGAGGGCGACGCCGCCGACGCGGCCCGCATCGCCCGCATCGTCACTGGCACCGCGATCGGCCTCGTCCTGTCGGGCGGCGGGGCCCGAGCCTACGCCCATATCGGCGCCGTTCGCGCCCTGCATGAGGCCGGTGTCCGCTTCGACTTCCTCGGCGGTTCCTCCATGGGCGCCGTCATCGCCGCCGGGCCGGCGCTCGGCTGGACGGACGAGGAGCTGGACGCCCGCATCCGCACGGCCTTCGTACGCTCCGATCCCCTGTCGGACCTGGCCTTCCCGATCATCGCCATGACCCGCGCCGGCAAGGTCGCGGGCCTGCTGCAGGACGCCTATGGCGAGATCGACATCGCCGACATGCCCCTGCCCTTCTTCGCGGTGTCGTCGAACCTGACCTCGGGCCGGATCGAGGTGCACCGCCGGGGCCTGCTGCGTCGGGCCATGCGGGCCTCCATCTCCATTCCCGGCGTCATGCCGCCGGTCGTCATCGACGGCCAGGTGCTGGTCGACGGCGCGGTGCTGAAGAACTTCCCCACCGACGTCATGCGCCAGATGAACTCCGGCCCCATCGTTGGGGTCGACATGTCCCAGACGCGCGGCGTCGATCCCGGCACGCTGGCCAATCCGCCGTCCTGGTGGCGCTGGGTCTTGTCCGGAGCCTGGAAGAAGGGGCCGCCGATCGTCTCGGTCCTGATGCGCTCGGCGACCATCACCACCGACGCCGACATGGAGGCGTCGCGGGCCGAGGCGGACCTGCTGATCCTGCCCGAACCCGAAGGCTCCGACATCCGGGACTGGAAGGTCTATGAGCCGGTCATCGAGGCTGGCCACGCCGCCGCCGTCGCGGCCCTGTCCGAGCTGGACGGTCCCATCGAGACCCTGCGCCAGCGGCCTGACATCACCACCCCGCTGGATCCGGCCGAGGCGGACGTCGGCGACGACTGATGCGCGCACGCGCTCTCGCCGGGAGCCGGATCGGTCAGAGTGTGTGGAAAGAATGGTACAGCCTCTCAGGATCGAACTGAGGACCTCCGGCTCCACAAACCGGCGCTCTAACCAGCTGAGCTAAGGCTGCACATCTCGGCCCGTCGGGGCTGCGAGAGGCGGGTATCTACCGGCTGGTGCGAGGTCGATCAAGCCCTGTCCGTCGCCGCCGGAACAAAAACCTCGCCGCCCCGCCACCCCGGCGCCGCCACAACGAAAAACGCCCCGAGGTTTCCCTCGGGGCGTATTCCCTCGTCCGTTTCCGGGCCAATCCTTAGTCCGGCAGATTGAACCTGACGGTGAAGCGGACCGTACCGCCAGTAGCCACACCGTCGACCGAGCGGGGCGACAGACGGGCGCTGCGGGCGGCCGCCATGGCGGCGCGACCGAAGCCGGCGCCCGACGGCGTTTCCGAGACCACCGAACAGCCGCTGACGCTGCCGTTCGCGTTGACCGTGCAGCTCAGATCCGCACTGCCCGAGAGGCCGCGCTCCAGAGCACGATCCGGATAGGTCGGACGCGGAGCGCTCGACCAGCTCGGGTTCGTGATCACCGGCGGGCGAACCGGAGCCGGCGGAGCCGGCGGCGGAGGCGGACCGGGGACGATCACGGGCGGGCCCGTGTATTCGACGCGGTCTTCCTTCTTCGTCGGCTCAATCGGCAGGGTGATCGGCGGCGGAGGCGCCTGGGTGTTGATCACCGGCGGACGCACCTGCAGCTTCGGCGGCGGCGGAGTGTCCGGCGGCGGCGGGGGCGGCGGCGGCGGCGGGGGCGGCGGGATCGGTTCGACGATCTCGACGTCCACGGCGTCGTCCGAATACTCCTGCATGCGCAGCTCGAACTTGGTCTTCTGCAGATAGAAGATCATGATCGCGAACAGGACGGTGACGATCGCCAGGGCGATCAGCCAGGTCCCGGGCGCGACACCCATGAAGCCCTTCTTGCGAGGGGCGTCATAGCGGCTGCGATGATACTCAACGGGTGTGTCTGTCATCATCAGCCTCCGGGCGGCGTCGAGTTGTCTTCGCCGACCAGGGCGACCGAATAGAATCCGTTGTCCTGCAGCGCGTTCATGACCTGCATGAAGTCGCCGTAGCGGGTCTGCTGGTCGCCGCGGATGAAGATACGCTCTTCTTCCGGGTTCCGCGTCCGGATCAGGTTACGGAGATCGTCGCCCAGGGTTTCCGGAGCCGTCCGGAAGTCGCCGAGGAAGACGTCGCCGTCACTCTGGATCGAGATGAACACCGGCTTGGGCGGGTTCTCTTGGGGCTCAGCGACTGCGGTGGGCAGTTTCACCTCAATCGACACGGTGGCGAGCGGGGCCGCCACCATGAAGATGATGAGGAGAACCAGCATGATATCAACGAAAGGCGTGACGTTGATTTCGCTGTTCTGCTCGACGTTGTACTTGCCGCCGCCGCCGCCTGAAAGTTTGGCGGCCATGCGTCTTACGCTCCCTTGTCGAGCTGGCGCGAGATGGCGTTGATCAGTTCAGCCGAGAAGCCGTCCGAACGCGTGCCGTACGCCGAGATGCGGGTGTTGAAGTAGTTGTAGAAGATAACCGCCGGGATAGCGGCGAACAGGCCGATACCGGTGGCCAGCAGGGCCTCGGCGATACCCGGGGCGACGACGGCCAGGTTGGTCGTGTTCGACTGGGCGATACCGATGAACGAGTTCATGATGCCGTACACGGTGCCGAACAGACCCACGAACGGGCCGGTCGAACCGACCGAGGCGAGGAACTGCTGACCGCCCGAGAGGCGGGCGGCGAGGCCGGCCTGCACGGCAGCGACGGCGGTCTGGGCGCGGAGCAGGGCCGAGTCGGCGTGGTCGCCGTGGATGTTCAGGCCGGCTTGACGCGACAGCTCGATTTCCTCGGTGGCTGCGGCGGCCATGTCGGCCAGCGGGTTGCCGTCGAACTCGTCCGAGGTGGCGACGCGACGCATGTCCGCGACGGTGCGGGCGCCGCGGAAGGCTTCGAGGAATTGGTCGGTCTTGCGGTTCAGGCCGCCGAACTCAAGCAGTTTGATGAGCAGCAGGGTCCACGAGAAGATCGAGGCCAGCAGCAGGCCGATCATGACGATCTTAACGACGATGCCGGCTTCCATGAACATGGAGATCGGCGTGATGCCGCCAGAACCATGGCCGCCCGAAACGGCGTCGCCGACGGTTTCCGGATCGGCTTCCGGAGCGGCGGCCGCAGGGGCCGGGGTTGCGGCGGCCGGAGCAGCGGCGGCGGGGGCGGCCGTGGTGGCCGCGTCGGGGGTCGCCGGGGCCTGGGCCAGAGCCGGCGAGCCCGCCATCAGGACGGCGGCGCCGGCCAGGGCGAGAAGGGTGTTGGTCTTGATCATGTGTCGCCAGTTCCTGCTTTTTTGGTCTGACTCGTGGAACCCAAGAACGAGGCGCGTCAGGGGCGCCCCGCCCTCTATGAAAAACGGTTGTGCCCCGCCGGTTGGCCGGGTGGCCATACGACGGAACGCCTTCTGTCGCACCCGGTTGCCCAAGGGCCCCATCGGCGGGTTGGTCGAAGCCTTCGGACACAAGGCCCAGCGGGCGTTCGGCCGCTCACCATAAAGAAAGCGGTCAAGCTCCTTTGGCGAACCGATAACAGAGCGTCAAGGCTTCAGAGGTGCTTTTCGCCCCGCGAGCGAGCCCGGCAAGCGGAACCCTGCAATGTCTTACCCCTGCTGCATTTCGCCGTTAGGTTAATCGCCCCTGCCGATGCCTCACCGGTATCACAGGCTTACGCTCGGGAATGTCGTCAACCCGTCGTTGCGGGTCATGGTCGAAGCCGCCGGTTCGCACACGTTTTTCCACGCGCCGGGCGCTTTGAAAAAATCGATCTACGAAGATGCCGGGTGTGTGAGGGGAGTGGTGCCTGGGGGCGGATTCGAACCACCGACACGCGGATTTTCAATCCGCTGCTCTACCAACTGAGCTACCCAGGCGCACGCGTCGTTTCGCGAGAGCGGGGTCTATAGGCGAGCCGATCCGGGGTGTCCAGCGGGATCAGTCATCGTTTTCGGGATCGGCGTCAGGCAGGGGTTCGTCCGTGTCCGGCAGGACGTATGAGCCCGCCAGCCAGCGCTGCAGGTCCACATCGGCGCAGCGCCGCGAGCAGAAGGGCTTGTAGGCCTCGACCGTCGGATTCTTTCGGCAGATCGGGCAGGCGGCTTCGGCGGTCGGCATGACGGTCAGCCCTCTTCGATCAGGAAACGCCCGGCCGGAACGGCGGGATCCGCCTTAAGCCCGGCCCGGGGTCCAAGCTGTGCGACCAGAGGCGCGGCCGCCTCGGCCTCGTCCGGGGCGCAGCGGGCCACGAAGCGCGGCGCGGCCGTGTCGCTGAGCATTGTGTGTCTCAGATGCCGGGCGACATCGACCGCCCGGGTCGCGAGCGTTCGCCGTCCCGCCTCCAGCAGGATATCCTCCACCGGCCGTGTCCGCCACGGTAGAGCGAGTTGCAGCAATCCAAACCGGCTCAAAGGTCCAAGGACGGCCTCATCCCCCGCGAAGGCTGCCTTGGCCATCGTGGAGACCTGGGTCGGATCCAGCGCAGTCCCGACCAGATCCACCGCGACCAGCCCGCCCCAGCCGCTGAGTCGGATGAAGCGCGCCGCCTGCTTCAGCCCTTCGGCGTTCGCCCTCGCCCGGCCCCTGCGGGCGTCCCGGCCGGGCAGATGCACGTAGTCTATGTCCACAGCGATCAGGGCGCGGGTGCGCTGCACCGCGACGTCCGTCGCCCATTCGGCGAAGAAGTCACTGGCGGCCAGCGCCTCCTCCTCGGCGTCCCAACTGGCCTGGATCGCCTCGACGCCGGTGACCGGCGTCACGCCCGGCGCGAACTGTCGCAGTCGGTCGACGACGCCGGGTCCGGGCCGGATCAGGCGGGGCTTCCCCTCCCCGGCCCCGAGCCGCTTCAGCACCGGTCCCTTGGTCTCGCGCGGCTCGGCGGTGACCTCGACCTCGAGGATCTCCCCGTCCCGGACCGTCTCGCCCTTGGCCAGAGGCAGGAAGCCCGCCCTGCCCTCGACGCCCAGATCGACGAAGGCCGCCCGGAATGCGCCCTCGGGCTCGATTACTCGGCCGACGACCCGCGCACCCAGCCGATGCTGCGGCGAATCCGTGTCTCTATGAATGATCAGGCGTTCGAACCGTCCTCCCCGCGACACACTGCCCCGGACCTCGCCGGGCGTTTCGTCCAGGAAGACCTCGACCTCGCTCATTTGCGCCAGCCGGCGCCCGCCAGCAGATTGACCGTCTCAGGTAAGGGCAAGCCCATCACCGCCGGATGGCTGCCGACGATCCGCAGCACGAAGGCCGCCGCCGGTCCCTGGATGCCATAGGCGCCGGCCTTGCCCTTCCAGTCGCCCCCGGCGACGTAATCGGCGATCTCGGCGTCCGACAGACGTTTG
>CAMLNY010000061.1 GCA_946481405.1 uncultured Brevundimonas sp.
GAGTGCCCATCAGTTCCCTTGTCTCGGTCGTGGAGGACGACGATCCCCTCAGGGGCGCCATCGTCAGTCTTCTGGACTCCCACGGCTACCGTGTTCAGGCTTACGCCTCTGCGGAGGCTTTTCTGGCGGATCCGGCCGGCCAGGCCTCGAGTTGCGTCATTACCGACATCCAGATGCCCGGCCTCAGCGGGATCGATCTGAAGGCGCGGCTGGACGATGCGGGTCTCGAGACGCCGGTCATCATGATCACCGCTCGCACCGAGGATGCGCTGCACGCCCGCGCCCGCGCCAGCGGAGCCGCCTGCGTGCTTCAAAAGCCGTTCGCGGAGGCGGATCTCGTCCATTGCATCGAGACCGCGCTCGCTCGCTGAGCTCGATGGCCGGGCGATGACGGTAGCGGGGGACCTGTTCGATGAGGTCAGGGACGCGCTCATCGTCCACGACGAGGCCGGCGTCATTCTCGCCTGGAATGCTGCGGCCACGGCCCTCTACGGCTGGACTGCTGCGAACACGATCGGCAAATCCATGGCGGATCTGTTCGATAGCGAGACGGCTTCAGCTGACGACGTCGACCGGGAGGTGACGCGGCGTCGCTCTGACGGCCAGACTGTGGTGGTCGAGGTCCGCACCCTGGCTCGGAAATCAGCCCACGATCGGCCTGAGTGGCTCGAGATCGGTCGCGATCTCACGGCGCAACGCCGGATGGAGCACCAGCTCCGCCGTTCCGAGCTTCGCTACAGCAGTCTGTTCCAGGCCATGGCGGCCGCGTTTTGGGAGCTCGATTTCGCCCCGGTGGGCGCGCTGCTGAGACAGCTCAAAAGTCAGGGCGTGACTGACATGCCGGCCTACTTCCGGGACAATCCGGAGTTCGTTCGCGAGATGATGCGGCGCACGCGGGTTGTCGATGTCAACGAGACCACGTTGGAAATGTTCGGCATCGGGGATCGGAGCCGGCTCGCACCGTCAGTAGAGCCCTACTGGCCGGAAGACAGCACCGAAATCTACGCCAGGGCGGTGACGGCCGCCATCGGACGGAAGTCCTCGTACAAGACCGAAACCCGGCTGCGGCGACAGGACGGCTCAGAGTTCGACGTGCTCTTCACTGCGGCCTTCCCCAACGAGGGGCTGGCCCAAGGGGCCCTCCTGGTCGGCGTCATCGACATCTCGCAACAGGTCGCAGCGACTGCCGAGCTGGCGCGCAGCGAAACCCGCTACCGCAACCTGTTCCACGACATGCCCATCGCGCTCTGGCAGATCGACGCGCGCGCCCTGACGCCAGTGCTGGGCGCCTTGAAGCAGCAGGGCGTCACGGATCTCGACGCCCATATGGACGCACATCCTGAACTTCTCGAACACGCATTGCAGATCGTGCAGGTTGAGGGCGTCAACCGGCGGACGGTGGAGCTGTTTGGCGGCCGGAGCGAAGCCGATTTCCTGGGGCCCGTCGCCCGTTTCTGGCGAGCGTGTCCGGAGACCTTCAGACGGTCACTCGTGGCGCGCTATGCAGGCGAGCTGACCCATTCCGAGGAGACGCGTGTCGTCGGTCTGGATGGGCGCGTCTCGGACATCCACTATACGATCGCCTTCCCGGGGCTTCTCAGCGAGTTTGGCATCAGCATCATCGGCGCGATCGACATCGGGGACCGTTTGGCGGCCCAGGCCGACCTCAGGACCCTGCAGAATGAGTTCGCCCATGCGGCGCGTGTCTCCATGCTCGGCGAACTCACAGCCTCGATCGCCCATGAGGTGAACCAGCCCCTCGCCGCCATCTCCACCAATGCAGCGGCCAGCCTGCGGTGGATCGATCGGCCGGAGCCGGAAATCGAGAAGGTGCGGGCGCTGACCGCAAGGATCGGCGACGACGCGCGACGGGCTGCCGAAGTCATCGCCCGCGTCCGAAGCATGGCGACCAAGCAGGCCGGCGAGCGGTCGCAGCTCAACCTCCGGGAACTGGTCGAGGAAGCGCAGATCTTCCTGAAGCACGAGCTTCAGGCACGGGAAGCCCGGGTAGCCAACCATGTCCCCCCGGGGCTTCATGTCGGGGCCGATCGAACCCAGCTCCAGCAAGTCATGGTCAACCTGATCATGAATGCGGTGCAGGCCTCCGCGCCGCTGGGACCGCCGTGGATCACCATCGATGCGGACGAGGTGGAAGGCATGCTGGAGCTCACCGTGGCCGACAATGGTCCCGGTCTTGGTGACGGCGTCGGCAATCTCTTCACCAGTTTCTTCACGACCAAGACCGACGGACTGGGTCTCGGCCTGCCGATCTGCCGCTCGATCGTCGAGGCCCACGGCGGAGCCATATCCGCGGCCAATGCGCGTGACGGCGGCGCGGTGTTCACGATCCGTCTCCCGCTAGACCCGCCTCATACGAAGGTCTGATCCGCCCGGCCTCATGTAGAATGGCGAAGCCGGCCGGCTCGGCTGCATCCTTCTCCTCAGACGAACCCCACCGACCCGGTTCGTCGTGACGAGGAGAAGTCCCGATGCCAGCCATGAGTGAGGCTTCCCCCAGCACCCGCCGGCCTGATCGCTCGGCGCTTTTCCTCGTCACCCCCATCGGCGTCGACGACGACGAGAGCGCGCAACTCGTGAACCACGCCGCTCGCGTGGCGGAGGACGCCGGTCTGTTTGTCGAACTGAGGCGGTGGGCCCTTACCGAGGGCGGCCGCCAATTTCTGATGCTCACCGTTCGCGGCCCCGCCGCTTGATCGAGGTTCCCACCATGTCCCGCACCATCGTTCTCATCCACGGCGCCTGGCTCAATTCGCACAGCTGGGAAGGCTTCAAGGCGCGTTATGAAGCTAGGGGATTCAGGGTTCTGACCCCCGACTGGCCCTATGACGATCGTAGCCCGGCAGAGCTGCGCGCTCATCCCGATCCGCGTCTGGCCAAAAGCGGCCAGAGGGCCGTGGTCGATCACCTTGACGCAATCATCCGCGGCCTGCCGGAGCCGCCGATCCTGATCGGTCACTCGTTGGGCGGGGTGTTTGTACAGCATCTTCTGGATCGCGGCCTGGGTTCGGTGGGCGTCTCCATCAATCCCGCTCCTACGCCTGGCGTGCCGCTGGGCCCCCATGCGATCGTCTCCGCCCTGCCGGTCTTCAGCGACCTGTTCAGCTGGCGCAAGACCAAGGTGATGTCGCGGAAGTTCTTCGCCACCCGCTTCGCCCAGACCGCGGCCCGGGACCGGGTCACGGACCTGTACGACCGCTACATCGTGCCGACCGCCGGCCGCATGTACTGGGACGGGATCACCGGGGCGGTGCGCGCGATCCGCTGGGATAATCCCGACCGGCCGCCCCTGCTCCTGATCGGCGGCGATCTCGATCTGATCGCCGACGCCAGCATGACGCGGGCAATCTACCGCAAGCAGAAGCGCGCGCCGTCCAGGACGGAGCTGAAAATTTTCGAAGGCCGATCGCACTGGACCTGCATGGACGCGGGCTGGCAGTCGATCGCCGATTGCGCGCTCGACTGGGCCGTCGCCAACGCCCGCGCTGGCGTTTCGGCGCGGACCTGACGGCGCTCGCAGGAGAGCGTCATGAGCGCCCCTGACGCCGACCCCGTTGTCTTCATTCACGGCCTCTGGGTGACCGCGGCCTCGTGGGAGCCTTTCGCCGATCCCTGGCGCGAGGCGGGCTACGCGGTCCAAACACTGGAGTGGCCCGTCATCGCCGGTCGATGCGCACGCTGCCTGCGCGCTGCACCGCCCGCGGAACTCGGCGCGCTCTCCATCGAGGCGGTCGTCGATGCGATGGCCGAGCGCATCTGGGCCATGGAACGGCCGCCGCTGCTGGTCGGTCACTCGTTCGGCGGACTGTTCGTGCAGCTTCTGCTCGACCGCGGTCTCGGCCGGGCCGGAGTGGCGATCAATCCAGCGCCGATCGCCGGCGTCGTGCCCGGCTGGCGGACCTTGCGCGCGGCGGCGCCCGCCATCTTGCGCCCCGAGGGATGGCGGCGACCCTACGCCTTGTCCCAACGGCTATGGGCCGAGCGTTACGCCAACGCCGCGCCCGAGGCGCTGCAGGACGAGACCTGGGATCAGTACGTCGTGCCGACCTCGGGTCGCATCATTCATCAGGCGGCGTTCTGGAACGGCACGAAGGTCGATCCTCGTCGCCGCACCCAGCCGCTGCTGATTACTGCCGGCGACCGGGACCGGCTCGTCACCCCCTATCTGTCGCGCGCCGCCTGGCGTCTGCAATGCCGATCATCCGCCCCGACCGACTTCATCGACTTCCCGGGTCGTTCGCATCTGCTGCTGGCCGAACCCGGCTGGGAAGCCGTCGCGCGCGCCTGCATCGCCTGGGATGAACCCTACCGCCTTGCCGCGCGTGGCGACCAACCGTCCGTTCCCGCTGCCCCCTTTGGACCTGAAGGAGACTTCCTGTGACCACCGCATCCCCCGCCGCCGCCCGCTCTCTGCTGACCCCTGAGGATCACGCCCTGATCCTGATCGACCATCAGTCGCAGATGGCCTTCCCGCTGAACTCGATCGAAGTGGGCGCCTTGCGCGCCAATACGGCGACCGTCGCCCGTGGCGCCGCGGCGTTCGACGTGCCGACCATCCTGACCAGTGTCGCGGCGACCAGCTTCTCGGGCCCGGTCTTCCCGGAGATCCAGAAGGCGTTTCCGGACGCCCCGATCATCGATCGCACCACGATGAACTGCTGGGAGGATCCGGCGGTGATCACCGAGATCAATCGCATCGGCAAAGCGCGCGTGGTGTTGGCTGGCCTCTGGACCTCGGTCTGCATCGCCGGCCCGGCCCTGTCCGCCGCCGAACAGGGGTTCGAGGTCTATGTGATCGCGGACGCCTCGGGCGACGTCTCGCAGGAGGCGCACGACCGGGCCATTCAGCGGATGATCCAGGCCGGCGTCCGGCCCATGACCTCGCTGCAGTATCTGCTTGAGCTGCAGCGGGACTGGGCACGCGGCGAGACCTATAACGCCACGACCGGCATCGCCGTCGATCATTCGGGCGCCTACGGCATCGGCCTGCTCTACGCCCGCGCCATGCTGGGCGAACACGCGCGGGAGGGCTGACGATGGACGCCGCCGCCCTGCATCCCGAAAAGGAGCTGCTGGCCGAACTCGAGGCGCTGGACCGTCGGCTCGACGAGGCTCTGGGCGAGAGCTTCCCGGCCAGTGACGCGATCGCCCTGACCCGGCGGGAGACGTGGGAATGAAGCCCTATCTGCTCGCCTTGGGTGTCGGCCTGCTGGTCGGCGTCATCTACGGCCTTTTGAACGTGCGTTCCCCCGCGCCGCCCTACATCGCCCTTCTAGGTCTGCTCGGCATTCTGCTGGGCGAACAGGCTGTGCCCGTGGTGAAATCGTGGCTGGCGCCGTCGACACTATCGCCGCCACAGGCGTCCGGAGGCGACCGTGCCCCGGATTGACCGCCGCAACACCATGAGAGGGCTGGCCGCCATCGCGGTCTCGCCCTCCGTCGCCTGGAGCCGTCCCATGACCGAAGCCCCGGACCTGATCCTTCACAACGGCCGGATCACGACCCTGGATCCGTCGAATCCCGTCGCCGAGGCGGTGGCGATCAGGGACGGTCTGTTCATTACCGTCGGCGCGACACGGGACATTCTGCCGACGGGCAACGCCGACACGCAGGTCATCGATCTGGGCGGGCGGCGCGTCGTCCCCGGCCTGATCGACAGTCACACCCACGTCATCCGGGGCGGGCTGAACTACAATATGGAACTGCGCTGGGACGGCGTGCCCAGCCTGCGGCACCTCGTGGTCGCAGTCGACGACGATCCAGCCTGGCCGACGCCATGGCCATGCTGCGACGGCAGGCCGCGATCACGCCGCCGCCCCAGTGGGTGCGGGTGGTCGGCGGCTTCTCCCGCCACCAGTTCGCCGAGAAGCGTCTGCCCACGCTGGACGAGATCAACGCGGCCGCGCCGGAGACGCCGGTCTTCATCCTGCACCTCTACGACCGCGCCCTTCTGAACCGGGCCGCCCTGCGCGCCGTGGGCTACACCAAGGACACGCCCGACCCCCCCGGCGGCGAGATCCAGCGCGACGCGTCGGGCGAGCCGACCGGCCTGCTGATCGCGCGGCCCAACGCCATGATCCTGTACGCCACCCTGGCGCGGGGACCGAAGCTGGATCCGGACATCCAGCTCAACTCAACCCGCCACTTCATGCGTGAGCTGAACCGGCTGGGCGTTACCAGCGTCATCGACGCCGGCGGCGGCTTCCAGAACTATCCCGACGACTACGCCGTCATCGAGAAGCTGCACATCGACGGGCAGTTGACCGTGCGTCTGGCCTACAACCTCTTCACCCAGAAGCCGCGCGAGGAACTGAAAGATTTCCGGACCTGGGGCGGACAGGTACGGCCGGGGCAGGGCGACGACCTGTACCGTCACAACGGCGCGGGCGAGATGCTGGTCTATTCCGCCGCCGACTTCGAGGACTTCCGCGAGCCGCGACCCGAGATGCCCCCGAACATGGAGGCCGATCTGGAGCCGGTCATCCGGCAACTGGTCTCCCAGCGCTGGCCATGGCGCATGCACGCCACCTATGACGAGACCATCTCGCGTGCGCTGGACGTGTTCGAGGCGGTCAATCGCGATCAGCCGTTCGACGGTCTGCACTGGTTCTTCGACCACGCCGAGACCGTCAGCCCGCGCAACATCGACCGGATCGCCGCGCTCGGCGGCGGCATCGCCGTGCAGCACCGCATGATGTATCAGGCCGAAGACTTCGCAGAACGCTATGGCGCCGAGGCGCTGGCGGACACGCCGCCGATCTCGCGCATGCTGGCCGCCGGCGTGCCGGTGGGGGCAGGGACCGA
>CAMLNY010000062.1 GCA_946481405.1 uncultured Brevundimonas sp.
CTGCGGCTGTTCGTCCGCCCGCGCCCTCAGCACCGACCAGAGAGACCGCCCGTTGCGCGGTTCGACCCCGGCGAGTTCGTAGAGGCTGGCGGCGTCCCCGAAATCGGAGACGTCGCACAGCGGACTGCGCAGCACCTCGGCCAGGCTGAGGTCGTCGTCGGGATAGAGGGCGAACCGGGCGAGCGCCTTCAGGTCGTCGAAGGCGATATGGTCCGACAGCCGCATCCGGTCGGCGCCCGCCACCGGAACGCCCAGCGACTTCAGCGCCCGGATCACCTCCTCGAAGGTGGCGTCCCGGCGACGGACCAGCACCAGGAAGTCGCCATAGCGGGCGGGACGCAGGATTGGCCTCCCGTCCTTGTCCCGCGCGTGAACGGCGACGCCCTCGGTCACCTGACGTTTGATCTCCCCGGCCAGGGCGCGGGCCAGCTTCTTGCGACCGCTGAAGGCGCCTTCGCCATCGACCGGAGCGTTCCAGGCGGTGCGATCCTCGACCACGGGGTCTTCGAACAGGGGCCACAGATCGACCGAGCCGTGCTGGCCCGCGCGTGCGGCCAGGTGCGGGTGGCGGTCGCCGATGTCGCCCACCAGGGCGCGGGTCCGCTCCGGGCTTTCGAAGGTCGCATCGACGAACTTCAGCACCTCCTCCGTCGAGCGGAAGGAGGTTGTCAGGTCGGGGCCGGCGAACCGTGCGCCCGAGGCCTCGACCATGTTCTCATAGTCCCGCCGCTCCTCGCGCAGCCGCTCGGGCCGGGCCCCCTGGAAGGAATAGATCGACTGCTTCTCGTCACCGACGGCGAAGACGGTGCGCGGAATGGGGCGAGGCCGGTCTCGGCGACGCTCGGTCCCCTCGCCGGAGAAGAACTCCTCGGTCAGGGCGCGGAAGATGCGCCACTGGTCCGGCGCCGTGTCCTGGGCCTCGTCGATCAGGACGTGTTCGATGCCGCCGTCAAGCTTGAACAGGACCCAGGCGGCGCTGGCCTGTTCGGTGAGGAGGCGCACGGTGCGGCTGACCAGATCGGTGAAGTCCAGCGCTCCGGTCTCGTGCTTGGCCGCCTCATAAAGGGCGGCGTGGGCGCGGGCCAGGGTCAGGACCTTGACCGTCTCGTCGGCGATCCGCGCCGCCTTCAGCGCGTCCAGCATCGACAGGTATTTGAGCTGCAGATCAGACAGCCAGGCCACTGCTCCGGCAGGCGCCGACTTCGTACCCAGCCGTTTCCGAGGCTCGCCCTTGTCGGTCAGGAAGACCGGGGCCATGGCCTCTACCGTCCACGCGCCCGGGGTAATGGCGTCCATGCGTTCGGCCAGCTTCTGATCTTCCGAAGAGCCGGTCGCCATGGCGTCAGCGGTCTCCTCCCAGGCCGACCCGTCGATCCAGTCGAGAAAGTCGGTCTCGATCTCCTCAGGCGTCTTCGTCGGATCGGCCATCGTCAGGCCATGACTGTCCGGCGCGGTCCCGTTATCGACTGCCTCGACATAGGCGGCCAGATCCTCGCGCTTCGCCTCCAGCAGACCGAGCAGATCGTTGAACGCCCCCCAGTCCAGGGCCACGGCGAAATGAGCATAGGCCCGGCCGATGGCGCCGTCCGGCGATCTCAGGGCCAGACGCGCCAGTTCCTGACGCGCCGACCGCGACAGGGCCACGGCCGCCTCGTTCTCCAGCACGCGGAAGCTGGGCGATACCCCGGCCTCCATCGGGAAGCGCTTCAGCAGCTTCTCGCAGAAGGCGTGGATGGTCTGGATCTTCAGACCGCCGGGCGTCTCCAGCGCACGGGCGAACAGGCGACGCGCGGAGGACAGGTCGGCGTCGCTGAAGGATTTGGGATCGCTCCCGTCCAGCTTGGCGAGTTCGATTTCCAGCGCCGTGTTGTCGGCGACGGCCCACATGCCCAGTTTCTCGAACAGCCGCGCCTGCATCTCGGCGGCGGCGGCCTTGGTGTAGGTGACGCACAGGATCTCGCCGGGCTCGACCTCCTTGAGCAACAGGCGGGCCACGCGGTCGACCAGGGTCGTGGTCTTGCCCGACCCGGCGTTGGCGGTGACGAAGACGGAGACTTCGGGGTCGGCGGCCCGGCGCTGCTGGACGCGGGCCTCTTCCAGCGGGGACAGGCTCATTCCTCCACCCCCTCGTCGCCGCCGACGACATGCCATTCCCAGACGCGGGCCAAATGGTCGTAGTTGCCGCCGAAGGTCCCCATGAACTGGGGCGCCAGCCAGGCGGCGTAGGGCGTCGCCTCGTCGTCGAACCGCGCGACCCACTTGATCAGATTTTCCATCTCCTGCTGGGCCAGACCGGCGGCGTCGAGCGGCTGGTTCTTGGTCGGCTTCGACACATCCACGGCCTTGCCCGGCGACCTGCGGCCGGTCAGCTGGACATAGATCAGCTCCGTCGCCGTCGTGGCCGGGGCGTCCGGCGCGAAGCCCCCATCGTTCAGGATGGCGGCGGTCAGGGTCAGCTGGGGCGCGAACCCCCTGGCGACCTGGGGCACGGACGGCGGGGCGCCGGTCTTGAAATCGATGATGGCCGCACCGTGGGCGTGCAGCTCGATCCGGTCGGCTCGGGCCGTCACGGTGAAGGGGGCGAACGGGGCGTCGAACGTCGACCGTCCCGACTGTTCGATCAGCAGGGTCGCGCCGCGCGCCCGACGGGCCCGCTCCCATTCCGCCAGCCAGCGGGCGCAGTTGCGGGCGAGCGGCGTCTCGCGCGCCATGGAATGATCCTCGAACCCGGCCGCGCCCAGCTCCTCCAGCAGGAAGGTCTCGATCTGGCCGGCGCAGTCGTCGGGCAGGACGTCGGGCCAGGCCACGGTAGCCCGCTCCACCGCCCTGTGGATCGCCTGTCCGCGCGCCAGGGCCTCGGCGTCCGCGCCGGGTCGGTCCAGCCTCCGCAGGCCGAGGATTCGATCGGCATAGACAGCGTAGGGATCGCGCACCCAGCGCTCGATGCTCGTCACCGGCAGTTCGCGCGGACGGCGGGCGACGGGCGGGGTCGGGGCGGGTCGTCTGGCGTAGTCGGCGGGACCGGCAGGCGCGTCCAGCCCGCGCGCGATCCCGGCGGCCTCGGTGGGCCGCGCGATCTCCACGCCCGCACCGCGTGTCAGCATCTCCAGCCGCCACAGCCAGCGAGACCGGACGGCAGGCTGGCCGCCGCGTCGTTCGGAGTGGATCAGGATGGCCTCGGGAGCGGCGGCAGCCTGTACGAAGTCCTGCGCCGTCTGACCCACGCGCCGCTCGGGCGGGGGCAGGCCCAGGGCCTTCCGCATCGGCCGCGACAGGAAGGGGTCGATCGGCGCCCCCCGCGGCCACACCCCTTCTTCCAGCCCGGCCAGGATCATGCGATCGGCCCGCACCAGCCGCGCCTCGATGGCGCCGAGGATGCGCAGGGATGGATGGGTCGCCCCCCCGGTGCGGACGGTCTGGTCATGCAGGAGCGAGGCGACCGGTTCCGTGAACTCGTGCGGCAGGACGTCGCCGAGCGACGCGCCGCCCTCGATGAGCTGCGACAACAGGGAGGCCGCCGCCTCCCCGTCCGGTCCGGCCCAGACATCAACGCCGGCGAGCGCCTCGACCAGGGCGGTCAGGGCGCGGGCGGCGACGTCCAGCGACGCAGACGGAACGAAGGCGGCGCGAGCGGTCTTGCCCAGGTCTTCCAGTCGCCCGCCAAGCGCCTTGGCGATCGCAAGGCGCTGTTGCGTCCGCTCCGACGGCGGCTCGCCATTGGAGCGCGGCTCGCCCGCCTTCGTCAGCCGGGCTTCGATGCGGGTCCAGTCGCGGGTGCGCGGCCCCCGGAAGCCCACCTTCTCCAACTCCGCCACAGCATCCGGCGTCGCCTCGTCCAACCTCGTCAGATCGTTCTTGAGGAGGGCCAGAACCGTCTGGGGCGTCAGCGGATCGGCCATGAAGCGGGCCGTCAGATCGACCAGAACCCCGACCGGCATCTGGTCCAGCGAGGCGCCCGAGGAGGAGTCGGCGACCACGCCCCACCGCTGCAGCCGCGCCGCCACACGACGCCCCAAGGCGAGGTCGGGGGTGACCAGGGCACAGGTCCGACCGGGGGTCTCGAGCGTCTCGCGCATCATCAGGGCGATGGTCGCGGCGGCGTCTTCCTCCGTGCGGGTCGCGACCACCGAAAGGCCTTCGAGACCGAGCGCGATGGGATCGGCGGCGACGCCGGCATGGGCGGACTCGGAGCGCAGGCGCGAGATTTCGGTCCGCCAGTCGGCGGTGGCGTCGGCGGGACGCAGGGCTTCATTGATCAACCTCTGGCGGGCGAAGCCCCGCGCCTCGTCGGCCGGAGCGGCCGGGCGGCGGAACCACGGCCGGACCTCGGCGCGGTCGGTCCGGGCGCGTTCAAGCAAGCGTTTGAGCGCGCTCTGCGGGTGCTGTTCCTCGATGGCGTGCCAGGCGTCCTCGCCGAGATCGGCGTCCAGCCCCGGCAGGACGACACAGCCCAGCGGCGCCCTGGCCACCGCGATCAGGACGTCGGCGGCGGCCTTGACCGTGCCGGTCGAACCGGCGGCGATGACGGGACCTCGCGGTGGATGGCTGTTCCATCGCTCGGCCAGCAGACGCAGCAGTTTCGTTCGCCGTTCCGAGGCGTCGATCAGCCCCATCCCCGCCAACCGTTCGGGCCAGGCCTTGATCACCAGACCCAGAAAGTCCGCCGACTTCTGCCAGTGCTCGGCGAAATCAGCCTCGGCCAGTTCGGCGATCTTCTCGCGGTCTTTGACCTCCTCGATATGGCAGGAGTCGAGGAAGGCGCCGAGGCTGTCGGCCAGCTCCAGCGCGCGCATCGGCGACAGGTTGCTGTCGTGTCTCTCCACGATCAGCCGCGCCATCTCGAACCGGCGCGTAAGGGGGGCGATGGCGGGCGGGAGATCGAGGCCCAGTTCGCCCGGCGTGAACGGCGGCTCGTCCTCCTCCAGATCACCCAGCGGCCGGACCTGCGGCAACAGCACAGGCCGGTCGCCGCTCAGGCTGGACAGGGCGCTCGCGAAGGCGCGCGCCGCCCGCCGGTTGGGCAGAAGGATCATGGCGTCCGACAGCGTCTCCGGCGCCTGATCGCCCAGCCAGTCCAGCACCCCGGCGGCGAGGTCCTCGAGAAAGGGCCGATGCGCGGGGATGGCGAACCAGCGCGGATCATCCGGGCCGCCTGCACCGGGGATGGGATCGAAGGCGGTCACCCGTCCCTCAGCCGCGCCTCGGCCTCGTCGCGGGCCCGAGGATCGCCGACGTGCATCCAGTCACCGTCCAGCACACAGCCGTAGAGCCGCCCGGCCGCCGCCGAGGCGCGCCACAGGGGGCTGAGCGAGAACGGCCCCTCCGGCCCGCCGTCGGCATAGTCGGGCCCGGTGATGTGGACGCCCATATAGGCGAAGGGCGCGGACGGCGCCTCGCCCCGGAAGGTCAGCCGTCCGTCGTCGGCGAGGAAGAAGTCGCCGTCGCCCTCGAACCCGATGGAGCCCTCGCGCTTCGCCAGAAGCAGGCAGGCGTCCATCTTCGTCGGGTCCCACAGGCGAATCAGTGCGTCGGCCCAGGGCGCCGTTCCGCGATCCATCCAGACGCTGTCGATGTTGGCCACGAAGACCGGATCGTCGCCGAGCAGGGGGTGGGCCTTCTTCAGCCCGCCGCCGGTCTCCAGCAGCTCCTCCTGCTCGTCGGAGATCAGGATGCGCGGCAGGGGCCGGTCAGCCTGACGGTCCATCAGGTGATTGACCAGCCGTCCCGCGAACCAGTGGACATTGACCACCGCCGTCGTCACGCCCGCCTCGGCAAGCCGGTCCAGCACATGGTCGATCAGGGCCCGCCCGCCGACCTCGACGAGGGCTTTGGGTCGGTCGTCGGTCAGGGGGCGCATCCGAGTGCCGAGCCCGGCGGCGAGGACCATGGCGGTGATCGGAGCGGTCATCGGCGAAGCTCCGAGGGGACGTATTTGTCGAACCAGCGGGCGACGCCTTCGAGACCCGGCTTTGTCAGATTGGCGTTCAGGTGCGCCCACATGCGTGGCATGAAGGCGGCGTAGCGCGGCTTGCCGTCGCGCACGATCAGACGGGCGAAGATTCCCAGGATGCGCGCCTCGTTCAGAGCCGCGAGCCCCGCATAGGACCGCAGGAAGGCGGCGCGGTCGTCGACGCGCGTCAGTTCGAAATACCGCTCCAGCGCCTCGACCTCGATGGCGGCGGGCACGTCGCGGCGCGCGTCCTGAAGCAGGGAGTGCAGGTCCCACGACGGATGCGCCCGCACCGCGTCCTGAAAGTCGATCATGCCGACGCGGGCCGGGCCCTGCCGCTCCGGCAGCCAGATCAGGTTCTCGGCGTGATAGTCGCGGTGGGCGACGACCGAGGCGCCCGCCTCCCCCTCCGCCACGATGGGCGCCCACGCCTCATGCCATTCGGCGATCGCCGCGTCGTCGAAACGCCGCTCCGGCTTCAGCTTCGGCAGCCATTCCACGAACAGATCGGCCCCTCCCTGAAGCGCGGTCTCGTCATAGGCCTGAAGCGGCCACGGACCGGCTGCGCCCGTCAGCACCGGCGGCGTTGGAGCGGCGTGGAGTTCGGCCAGGGCCTCGATGGCGGCGAGATAGAGAGGTCTCTCATCCTGCCCGTCCTCGATCACCCGAGCGAACAGATCGTCGCCGAAATCCTCCAGCACCGCCAGACCGGCCGGAGCGTCCAGCGCGACGATGGCGGGCGCCGACAGGCCCACACTGCGCAGGTGCGAGGCCACCGCCGCGAACGCCTCGCTCCCCGTCGCTGCGGCGAGCCGCCCGAGCGCG
>CAMLNY010000063.1 GCA_946481405.1 uncultured Brevundimonas sp.
GGCGTGACGGTGAAGCGGCGGACGGTCCCGTTATTCCATTCCGCGACCTCGCTGGGGCCCGTCGTCGTCAGTTCGTCCAGACCCTGACCGTGAACGGTCCAGGCGCGCACAGCGCCGAGCCGGCCCAGCACCTCGGCCAGAGGCTCCAGCAGACGCGGATCATAGACGCCCATGACCTGACGCTTCGCAGACGCCGGATTTGAAAGCGGCCCCAGAAGATTGAAAACCGTGCGGAAACCGATCTCGGCCCGGACCGGCCCGACGTGGCGCATGGCGCCGTGGTAGGCGGGGGCGAACAGGAATGCGATGCCGGCCTCGTCCAGCGCCTGACGCTGTTGAACCAGCCCCGCCGTCAGATCGACGCCGAGCACGCCCAGCACATCGGACGACCCGGACTTCGAGCTCATGGCCCGGTTGCCGTGCTTGGCGACCTTCACCCCCGCGCCGGCCAGCACCAGGGCGGCGGCTGTCGAGATGTTGAACGTATGGGCCCCGTCGCCGCCTGTGCCGCAGGTGTCGATGACGTCATAGGGGTGATCCAGTGTGACGGCGGCGTTCCGCATGGCCTGGGCGAAGGCGGCGATCTCGTTGACCGTCTCGCCGCGGATGCGCAGGGCGGTGACGGCGGCGGCGACCTGGGCCGGGGTCGGCTCGCCGCGCAGACAGGCGGCGAAGAAGTCGCCAGCCTCGTCCGAGGTCAGCGTCCGGCCGTCGACCAGCTTGGCCAGCAGCGGCTTGAAACCACCCTCGGCCATGGCTTCAGACCATGGCCAGACGTTTGACGCCCGCCTGATCGAGGAAGTTGGCCAGCATCTCGTGGCCGTGTTCGGTGGCGATGCTCTCGGGGTGGAACTGGACCCCGTGGATCGGCCGCTCGTGGTGCTGGAAGCCCATGATCTCACCATCCTCGGTCCAGGCCGTGACCTGAAGCGTGTTGGGCAGGGTTTCGCGCTGGACGGCGAGCGAATGATAGCGGGTCGCGGTGAAGGGCGAGGGCAGGCCGGCGAACATCCCATTGCCTTCGTGCAGGATGGGCGAGGTCTTGCCGTGCATCAGGGCCTTGGCGCGTATCACGTGGCCGCCCATCGCCTGTCCGATCGCCTGATGGCCGAGGCAGACGCCCAGGATCGGCATGTCCAGCGGCGCCGTGTCGATCAGCGGCAGGCAGATGCCGGCCTGATCCGGGGCGCATGGCCCGGGCGAGAGCAGGACGGCCTCGGGCTTCAGCGCCCAGGCTTCCCCGGTCGTCAGGTCGTCGTTGCGGACGACATGCGTCTTCGCGCCCAGCTCCGCGAGGTAGTGGACGAGGTTGTAGGTGAAGCTGTCGTAGTTATCGACGACGAGGATCATGGCTGCGCTTCTAGAGCGGGACTGCGTCGCCGCCAAGCGAACACGGCTGAACACGGATCGTTAACCTTCCCGGGCCGAATTCAGGGCTTCCATCGGAGCCCCGAACCCATGCGCGATACCCAGGTCCAGATCGACGCCGCCCGCGCGGCCCTGACCGAGCCGGAGGCCCGTGCGAACGTGCTCGGGGCGCTGGCCGCCGCGTCTCTGGCCGCCTGCGCCGCCGTCCTGCTGGCCGGGGTGATGGTCCTGGGACCCGGCGTGGCGATCGAGGATGCGCCGCCGGTCGCCTCGGCCCTCTAGATTTCGCCCGCCGTATTGAGCGGCGCGCCCAGTTCGAACCGCCAGGCCTCGTCGGCGGCCTTCATCGGCGCGCGGGCCTTGGCCTGGGTCTCGGCGTATTCGGCGGCCGGATCGCTGTCGGCGACCACGCCGGCCCCCGCCTGAACGAAGATCTGGCCGTCGGCGAACATGGCCGTGCGTAGGACGATGCAGATGTCCGCCTCGCCGCCCGCCGAGATGTAGCCGACGCCGCCGCCGTAGCCGACGCCGCGCTTCTCGGTCTCCAGCTCGTCGATGATCTCCATGGCGCGGACCTTGGGCGCGCCCGACAGGGTGCCGGCAGGCAGGGCGGCCAGAAGGGCGTCGACGGCGTCGATGTCGGGATGGGCCCGGCCCTCGACGTTGGAGACGATGTGCATGACCTGGCTGTAGCGCTCGACCACGAAGCTCTCGGTCACCTTGACGCTACCGGGCGCGGCGACGCGACCGACGTCGTTGCGGCCCAGATCGAGCAGCATCAGATGCTCGGCCCGCTCCTTGGGATCGGCCAGCAGCTCGGTTTCCAGCGCCTTGTCCGCCTCGGGCGTCGCGCCGCGCGGGCGGGTGCCGGCCAGCGGTCGGATGGTCACGCCGCCGTCCTTCAGCCGCACGAGGATCTCCGGGCTGGAGCCGGCCAGCTGGAAGTCGACGAAGTTGAGGAAATACAGATAGGGCGAGGGGTTCTGCCGCCGCAGCGAACGGTAGAAGGCGAATGGATCGCCGGCGAACGGCGCGCGGAAGCGGTGGCTCAGCACCACCTGGAAGATGTCCCCTTCGGCGATATAGTCCTTGGCCGCCGCGACCATCAGGCCGAAGTCTGCCCCGTCCACGGGCGAGGCGAATGCGGGCGCTGTCGTCTCGGCGGCCGCGGCGCGCGCGATCAGCGGGTTGCGCAGCCGGGCCTCGAAGTCGTCCAGACGCGCCTCGGCGGCGGCGGGATCGGCGCCGGGCCAGACCGGGGCGACGACGAAAATCTCGTGCTTCACCGAATCGAACACGGCCACGACCGACGGACGCGCCAGCACGGCGTCCGGCAGATCCAGCGGATCCGGATTGGGCGCGCCCAGCGGCTCCAGCAGGCGCACCATGTCGTAGCCGAACACCCCGAACAGGCCGACGGCCATGGGCGGAATGTCGGCCGGCAGGGTCATGCGCGTCTCGGCCATCAGGGCGCGCAGACTGTCGAGCGCACCCCCGGACTGGGCCTTGAACCGACCGGCGGCGACATCCGCGCCGCGCGCGACCGAGGCCTGGCCGTCGCGGCAGCGCCAGACCAGATCGGGCTCAAGGGTGATGAAGGAGTAGCGCCCGTTGACGGCCCCGCCTTCCACCGACTCCAGCAGGAAGGCGTAGGGGCGACCCCAGCCGACCTTCAGATAGGCCGAAACCGGGGTCTCCAGATCATCGACGATCCGCCGGACGACCACCCGGGGCGTCGCGTCGCCTCCTGGACTCATCGAGCGGGCGCGGCGGGCGCGGCGCCGCCGGCGGCCGGCGGAGTCACGCCCAGGGCCTCGATGGCGCGGGCCGGGTCGTTCTCGGCCTTGGAGGCGCGGGCGGCGGCGGCCACGAGGCTTTCACCGGCGCCGTTGATGATCTCCTGAGCCATGCGCGGGCGGATCTGGTCGGCGATCGGGGCGGCCAGGGCCGGGGTCGGCGGGCGGACGGCGTCCACGCGACCGACCACGAAGGCGGTCTCCGAGGCCGGGCCGGTAAAGACCTGACCACGGCCCTGTCCGAACAGGCCGCCCAGCACGCCCTCGCCGAGCGAGGCCTGGGCTTCGGCATTCTGCTGCACGCCGGTGCGGGTCGTCAGCTCGGCGCCGGCCGAACGGGCCACGGCCGCGATGTCCTCGCCGCCGCGCACGCGGGCCGCCAGTTCCTCAGCCTTGTTGGTCAGCCGACGGGCGTTCTCGCGCATGACCCACTGGCGGGCCAACGGTTCGCGGATGTCGGCCAGGGTCGGCAGGGCCGCCGGCTGGATGTCGTCGAGGCGCAGGACGAAATACTGGCCCTGACCGGCGTCGATCAGGTCCGACTCGGCGCCTTCGGTCAGCTGGTAGGCGTTCTGCAGGATCTGCGGCGGGGCGTTCATCGGCTGGCCGTCGGGCAGACGGCCGTCCTGGGTGAAGGGCGGCAACTGGACGATGCGGGCGCCGACCTCGCGGACGGCGTCGGCCAGCGGCTTGCCGTCGGTGCGGGCCTTTTCATAGGCCTCCACGCGGCTGAACACACGGGCGCGGGCGTCCTCCTCCTGCAGCTCGGCGACGATGGCGTCGCGGACGCCTTCCAGGGTGGCCGGGGCGCCGGGGGTGATGGCGACCAGCTTGGCGACGGTGAAGCCGACGCGGCCCTGGATCGGGGCCGAGACCTGACCCGTCGTCAGGCCGAAGACGGCGGCGCCGACGGCCGGATCGGGCACGGCGCTCTGCGGCTGGGCGGCGTACTCGGCCGGCTGGATGCGGTTGGCCTCGGCCACGGCGGTCGGCGACTGGCCGGCGCGGAGCGCGGCGGCGATGCGGTCGGCGGCCGCGCGATCACCCACGGTCAGGGTGGTGAAGGTGCGGCGCTCCGGCGTCGACAGGCCGTCCTTGCGGAAGTTGAATCGCTCGACGATGCGGGCCTCGGGAATGGCTGGCGGCGCGGCGCCGGCGGCGTCGTTGAACAGGACGATCGACGCGATGCGGAACTCGGGACGACGCAACTGGGCGGCGTTCTCGTTCATGAAGGCGGTGAGCTGGGCGTCGGTCGGGGCGCCGGCGGTCCCCGCCATCGCCTGGGTCACGTTGAACCAGCGGCCGTCGCGCAGCTCCAGCGCGCGACCGGCGACGAGGGCGCCGAAGATGCGCGGCGAACGGATGCCGGCCTGGATGGCGCTGCCGAAATGCTCGGTCACGGCGGCGTCGCGGAACTCTTCCTCCAGCTGGACCGGCGTGAAGTTCTGGCGGGCCAGGGTCTGCTCGTACTGGGCCTGATCGAAGGCGCCGGTGACCTGGTTGAAGAAGGCGGGGATCTCGCGGATGCGCTTGATGATCAGGGACTCGTCCGGGCGGATGCCGACGCGACGGGCCCATTCCAGGAAGCCGAGGCGCTGGGTCTGGGCCTCCAGATAGCGGGTGTGGACGTTGGCGGTCACCAGATCCTCGAGGGTCAGCTGGCGACCCTCCTGTTCCGAGGCGTTGGTGCGGATGCGGTCGAAGTCCGCGCGGAACTGGGCGGCGTCGACCGAGCGTTCGCCCGCCGAGATCACGTGCTGCGGCCCCAGGCTGCGGAACACGTCGGTCTGGCTGCCCCCGACGACGGCGAAGCTGATGATCAGCAGGGCGAACAGGGCGACAGCCCACTTGGACTTGGCGAAGTCGCGGAACAGGGAAATCATCGAAGGGCCTGACGGTCGGACGGCGAAGAGCGCCACCCGGCCGTATAGGGGAGGGCGCCACGACCCCGCAAGGCTCCGACGACGGGAGGCTTGGCAGCGCGCGACACGGCGCCTAGGAAGGGCCCATGAAACAATCCGTGAAGTTGATCGTCGGCAACTGGAAAATGAACGGCGTGGCCGCCGATCTGACGGGCGCCGTGGCCGAAATGTTGACCGCCCTGAAAGCCGAACCCGCCGTAGCCCGCGTCGGCCTGTGCCCTCCGGCCACACTGATAGAGCGGATGGCGCGCGCCGTCGGCGACGGTCCGATTCTGGTCGGCGGACAGGACTGCCGGGTCGAGGCGAAGGGCGCCTTCACCGGCGGCGTCTCGGCCGGGATGCTGGTCGACGCCGGCGCGACGATGGTGATCCTCGGTCACTCGGAGCGGCGTCAGGAGTTCGGCGAGACCGACGCGCTCGTCTCCGACAAGACCGGAGCGGCGCTCGACGCCGGACTCATGCCCATCATCTGCGTCGGCGAGACACTGCAACAGCGCGAGGAGGGCGAGGCCGTATCGGTCGTCCGCCAGCAGATCCTCGGCTCCCTGCACGACGGTCTGGCGGGCAAGGACTGGGCTCTGGCCTATGAGCCGGTCTGGGCCATCGGCACGGGTCTGACGCCGACGCTGGAGCAGATCGCCGAAATCCACGCCGCCGCCCGCGCCGCCATGGTCGAACGACTGGGAGAGGGCGGCCGGACGGCGCCGGTCCTGTACGGCGGTTCGGTCAATCCGGGGAACGCCCGCGACATTCTGGCCGTGAAGGAGGTCGGCGGAGCCCTCGTCGGCGGCGCCTCGCTGAGGGCGGCGGACTTTCTGGCCATCATTCGCGCGGCCTGACGGCTGTCGTTGCCGCCGACAGACAAGGATGATAGACGCCCCCGCTTGATCGGCGCGCCTCCGCGCCCAATGTAGATCGCCATGCTTCAGACCATTCTTCTCGTCGCCATGATCATCATCTCGGTCGCCCTCTCGGGGGTGATCCTGCTGCAGCGCTCCGAAGGCGGCGCGCTGGGCATGGGCGGCGGGCCTTCGGGCTTCATGACCGCGCGCGGCGCCGGCAATCTTCTGACCGTCACCACCTGGTGGCTGGGCGCGGCCTTCGTCGTCTGCGCGATCAGCCTGACCATCGTCGGCAACATGGACCGCGCCAGCCGTTCGGTCGTGGACGCCGACGCCGTGGGCTCGATCGCCCTCGACAGTCAGGCGACCACGGCCCGGACGACCGCCCCGGCCGAAACGACCCCGGCCGCTCCGGCCGCGCCGTCGCTCGACGATCTGGAGGCCAGCCTGCCGACGGCCGGCTCCACCCCGGCCCCCGCGCCGGAGCAATAAGGTGCCGGCGGGGCTCCCTCCGCCGCTCCTCCCGCCACAAACGCCTCCGCTCCGGACCCGTCCGGGGCGGAGTTTTGTTTTTCAACAGATGGATCGCATTGCGATCCGCAGTGACCGCCCGAATCAGCGGTAAGGTGATCCCCCGTGGCTAGATATGTATTCATCACGGGCGGCGTGGTTTCCTCGCTGGGCAAGGGGCTGGCGTCGGCGGCTCTGGGTGCATTGCTTCAGGCGCGCGGCTACAAGGTCCGCCTGCGCAAGCTCGACCCCTATCT
>CAMLNY010000064.1 GCA_946481405.1 uncultured Brevundimonas sp.
AGGTCGTTCTGCCGGGCGTCGGCGCGGCGGGCTATGCGATGGAGCGGATGGCGGCCCTGGGTCTGATCGAGGTCATCAAGGGTTTCGAGCGCCCGTTGATCGGACTGTGCCTGGGGCAGCAACTGCTCTTCGCCGAGAGCGAGGAAAACGGCGGGGCCGAGATGCTCGGCTTCATCCCGGGGCGGGTGACGCGCATCCCGGTGCGCGACGATCTGCCGGTTCCGCACATGGGGTGGTCGAAGCTGTCCGGGCTGAAGGACGATCCGGTGCTGGAGGGGGTGCGCGAGGGCGACTACGCCTATTTCGTCCATTCCTACGCCTGCCCCGAAAGCGCCGCGACGATTGCCGAGGCTGAGTACGGCGCGCCCGTTCCGGCCATGGTGCGGGCGGGCAATCGCTGGGGCTGTCAGTTCCACCCGGAGCGGTCGGCGAAGGCGGGCGCGCGGATATTGCAGAACTTCCTGGAGCTGGCCGCATGATCGTCTATCCCGCCATCGACCTTCGCGGCGGCGTCTGCGTGCGGCTGATGCACGGGCGGTTCGATCAGGTGACCGAATACGATCAGGTCCCGGCCGCGCGTCTGGCGGGCTTTGCAGCCGAGGGGGCCAGCTGGGTTCATGTCGTCGATCTGGACGGAGCCGAGGCCGGGCGCGCCATGCAGCACCAGCTGATCGGCGAACTGGCCGGGAGCATCGACCTGAAGATCCAGTCCGGCGGCGGGGTGCGCGACACCGACGACGTCGAGGCCCTGTTGAACGCGGGCGTGGCGCGGGTCGTCGTCGGATCTCTGGCGGTGAGCAATCCGGTCGTGGTGGCAGGCTGGCTGGGGCATTTCAGCGCTGACTGCCTGACCCTGGCCTTCGACGTGAAGGTGGGCGCCGACGGCGTGCCCGTGCCCGCGCTGAAGGGCTGGACCGAGGCGGCGGGCGTCGATCTGTGGGCCGCGCTGGATCGCTATCCGGCCGGGACGCTGAAGCATGTGCTGATTACCGACGTGGGTCGGGACGGGGCGCTGACGGGACCCAATCTCGAACTGCTGGCCGAGGTCATGCAGCGCAGGCCGGAGTTGAAGGTGCAGGCCTCGGGCGGGGTTTCGTCGATCGAGGACATTCTGGCGTGCCGAGCCATCGGCTGCGACGGCGCCATCGTGGGGCGCGCGATCTACGAGGGCCGGTTCACGGCCCGACAGGCCATCGAGGCTGTCCAGTGACGGCCAGACGGATCATCCCCTGCCTCGACGTCAAGGACGGCCGCGTCGTGAAGGGCGTGCGGTTCGAGGGGCATGTCGACATGGGCGACGCCTCGGAACTGGCCGCGCGCTATCGCGATCAGGGGGCGGACGAACTGGTCTTCTACGACATCACCGCTTCGCCCGAAGGGCGGACGCTGGACTATGGCTGGGTGCGGGACATCGCGCGGCTGCTGGACATCCCGTTCTGCGTCGCGGGCGGCATCCGCAGCGTGGATCAGGCGGCGGCCTGTCTCGATAACGGGGCGGACAAGGTCTCGATCAACTCCCCGGCGCTGGAACGGCCCGACCTGATCACCGAGATGGCCGAGCGGCTGGGGTCGCAGTGCGTGGTGGTCGGCGTCGACAGCCGGCGCGAGGACGGCGTCTATGTCGTGCACAAATACACCGGCGATCCCGATGCGCGGCGCGCGGCGGGCCGCAGGACCATGGACTGGATCGTGGAGGCGCAGGAGCGGGGCGCCGGCGAGATCGTGTTGAACTGCATCGATCAGGACGGGGTGCGGAAGGGCTATGACACCGCACAGCTGTCGGACGCGCGGTCGCGGCTGACCATTCCGCTGGTGGCGTCGGGCGGGGCCGGGTCAGCGGCGGATTTTCTGGACGTGTTCGACCGGGCGAACGTGTCCGGTGCGCTGGCGGCCAGCGTCTTTCACTCAAGCCAGATCACCGTGCCCGACCTGAAGGCCTACCTCGCCGGCGCAGGGGTGGAGGTGAGACAATGACCGTGAACCCGGACGATCTCGACTTCGCCAAGGGCGGCGGCCTGATCCCCGCCGTGGTGCAGGACGCCGATACGCTTCAGGTGCTGACGCTGGCCTATATGGACCGGGCGGCGCTGGAGGAGACGATCGAGTCCGGCGAGGCGACCTTCTTCTCACGCTCGCGCGGCGGGCGGTGGCGGAAGGGCGAGACCTCGGGCAACCGGCTCAAAGTCGTGTCGATCACGCCCGACTGCGACGGGGACGCCCTGGTGGTTTCGGTACGGCCGACGGGGCCGGCCTGCCATCTCGGAACGACGAGCTGCTTCGGCGACGCGGATGCGCCGGGTCTGGGCCGCGTCGCGCGGCTGGAGCGCACCATCGGCGAGCGGGCTTCTGCCGATCCCGGAAGCAGCTGGACCGCGAAACTGCTGGCGCAGGGCCCCAAGCGGGCGGCGCAGAAGGTCGGCGAGGAAGGGGTCGAGACGGCGCTGGCCGGGGCGGCGGGGCCCGAAGAGGAACTCGCCAGCGAGGCCGCGGATTTGATCTATCATCTGCTGGTCCTGTTACGGTCGCGTCACTTGTCGTTTCAGGCGGTGCTGGACGTGTTGGCCTCGCGCGAACGACCCGCCAGATACGAGAACCAATGACGGGGGCCCTTGCCCTCGCGAGATGAGGAAGCGGGCATGGCGGCTCTGGTGCTGTTCGGCGGCGGCGGCGATCTGGCGATGCGGATGCTGCTGCCCTCGCTCTACTTCCTCGAGCATGACGGCCTGCTGCCCGACGGGCTGAAGATCATCGGCGCCGCGCGCTCCGAAGAGACCCGCGAGGAATATGTCGGCAAGGTCCGCACGGCCGTCGAGGGCAAGGCGAAGGCCGACGACGCCTGGGACGAGGCGAGCTGGAGGCGGCTGGAAGGCCGCCTCGACTATCTGGCCGTGGACGCGACCTCGGCGGAGAGCCTGAAGCCGCTCAAGGACAAGGTCGGCGACGGGTCATGCACCAGCTTCCTCGCCGTCTCGCCTTCCCTCTATGCGAAGATCGTCACCGCCATGCGCGCCGCCGGTCTGGCCGAGCCCGAGGACCGGGTGGTGCTGGAGAAGCCGGTCGGGCGCGATCTCGAAAGCTTCCGCGCCATCGACGACGCGGTGGCCGACGCCTTCTCGGAACAGCAGGTGTTCCGCATCGACCACTACCTCGGCAAGGAGACGGTCCAGAACCTGATCGCCCTGCGCTTCGGCAACGTCATCTTCGAGCCGCTGTGGAACAACCTGTCGATCGATCACGTCCAGATCACGGTCGGCGAGACGGTCGGGGTCGGCGATCGCTGGCCCTACTATGACGAATACGGCGCGCTGCGGGACATGCTGCAGAACCACATGCTGCAGCTTCTGTGCCTGGTCGCCATGGAGCCGCCCAGTGACCTCGATCCGGACTCGGTGCGGAACGAGAAGGTGAAGGTGCTGCGCTCGCTGCGTCACATCACCGACGAGGACGCCGAACGGGTGACGGTGCGCGGCCAGTACGTTTCGGGCACGGTCGAGGGCAAGCGGGTGCCCGGCTATGACGAGGAGCGGGGCGCGGATTCGGACACCGAGACCTTCGTCGCCATCCGGGCCGATATCGGCTGCCGGAAAAGCGAACCGAGATCGTCATCCAGTTCAAGCCCGTGCCGCACTCGATCTTCGGCCAGGACGCGCGCGACGAGGAGAGCGCCAACCGGATGATCATCGAGCTGCAGCCCGAGGAAGACATTTCGCTGACGGTGATGAACAAGAAGCCCGGGCTGGATCAGCGGATGCAGCTGCAGCCGATCAAGATGTCGCTCTCGTGGGGCGTCGGCGGCAAGGGCGATGCGCCGCCGCGTCGCCGGATCGCCTATGAGCGCCTGCTGCTGGATGCGCTGAACGGCGACTCCACCCTGTTCGTCCGCC
Organism: uncultured Brevundimonas sp.; assembly: GCA_946481405.1. The sequence goes on from CAMLNY010000064.1 coordinate 3,885, forward strand.
GCGACGAGGCGGAAAAGGCCTGGGAGTGGGTCGACGGGGTGTCGCAGGCCTGGACCGACGGTCACGTGAAGCCGCAACCCTATCGCGCCGGAACCTGGGGCCCCGACGCGGCGGACATGCTGATGGCCCGCACGGGTCGGGACTGGAACACGCAGGGATGACCGTCGAGATCGAAACCTTCCCCACCGTCGAGACCTGGGCCCAGTCCATCGCCGGACGGATCGAGGAGACGCTGGGCGCGGCGGTGATCGCCAACGGCCGGGCGGTGTTCGCGGGGCCTGGTGGGTCCACGCCGTCGCCGGTCTATGCGCGGCTGGCCCGGGCCGACATCGGCTGGGACAAAGTCGCCGTCACCCTGGTGGACGAGCGCTATGTGCCGGAGACCGGCCCGGACTCGAACGCGCGCCTGATCAAGGACGTGCTGCTGCAGGGACCGGCGGCGCAGGCGCGATTCATCCCCCTCTATACGGCACAGGTCACGGTGGACCGGGCGGCGGCCGTGGCGGCCCATGCCCTGGCGGAGGCCGGCGAGCGATTCGACGCAGTCCTTCTCGGCATGGGGGAGGATGGCCATATCTGTTCCATGTTCCCGGAAAGCCCGACGCTGAAGACCCTGCTGGCGCCAACCCTGAAGCCCACGGTGCTGGGCGTGCCCCATGGCCGTGACGGCATGGCGCCGAGCCTGGAACGGATCTCGATCAACCTGCCCTGGCTGATGTCGGCGGGTCGGGTGATCCTGGGCCTGAAGGGCCGGACCAAGCTGGAGGTGTTCCAGCGCGAGGCTCTGGGCGATCCGACCGTGCGACCGATCGCGGCGATGATCGCTGCCAAGGTCCCGCTGGAAGTCGTCTGGACGGAGGCGAACTGATGGCTCTTCATCCCGTGGTGGCCGAGGTCACCCAACGCATCATCGAGCGGTCGCGAGAGACCCGCACCGACTATCTCCGTCGCATGGATGCGGCGCGAGATGCGGGCATCGGTCGCGCCAAGCTGTCGTGCGCCAACTGGGCCCACGCCTTCGCGGGCCAGACCATCGCCGACAAGCTGAAGGTCATGGACGGCAAGACGCCGAACCTCGGCATCGTCACCGCCTACAACGACATGCTGTCGGCGCATCAGCCGTTCGAGCGCTTCCCGGAGGTGATCCGCGCCGCCGCACGCGAGGTGGGCGCGACGGCCCAGGTCGCCGGCGGCACGCCCGCCATGTGCGACGGGGTCACGCAAGGGCGGCCGGGCATGGAGCTGAGCCTGTTCAGCCGCGACGTGATCGCCATGTCGGTGGGCGTCGCCCTGACCCATGACGCCTTTGACGCGGCCATGATGCTCGGCGTCTGCGACAAGATCGTGCCGGGTCTGTTCATGGGGGCGCTGGCGTTCGGCCATCTGCCCGTCGTGTTCGCGCCCGCCGGGCCGATGCCCTCGGGTATTCTGAACGCAGAAAAGGCCCGCGTCCGGGCCGAGTATGCGCAGGGCAAGGTCGATCGTCAGACCCTGCTGGAATCGGAGATCGGGTCCTACCATTCGCCCGGCACCTGCACCTTCTACGGCACAGCCAACTCCAATCAGATGATGATGGAGCTGGGGGGTCTGCACATGCCGTCCACCGCCTTCGTCCATCCGGAAACGGGCCTGCGCGACGCCCTGACGGCGGCGGCGGCCAAACGGGCGGTCGAGCTGTCGCGGTCCGGCGAATGCCGCATGGCCGATGTGGTCGACGAGAAGTCGGTCGTGAACATGATCGTGGCCCTTCTGGCCACCGGCGGATCGACCAACCACGCCATCCATCTGGTCGCGATGGCGCGGGCGGCGGGGGTGCTGATCGACTGGACCGACATGGACCAGCTGTCGGCCGTGACACCGCTTCTGGCGCGCGTCTATCCGAACGGTTCGGCCGATGTGAACGCCTTCCAGGCGGCGGGCGGGGTGGCCTTCGTGGCGCGCGAGCTGGCGCAGGCGGGGCACATCCACTCCGACGTCACGACCATCATGGGCCGGGGCATTGAAGCCTATTTCAGGGAGCCGACGATGGTCGATGGCGAGCTCGTCTGGAAGGACGGGGTCACTGAAAGTCTGGACCGTGACATCCTGCGTCCCGCGTCCGACCCGTTCGACACCGAGGGCGGCCTGCGCCTGGTGCAGGGCAATCTGGGTCGGGCCGTCATCAAGATCTCGGCCGTGAAGCCCCGGCACCGGACCGTTGAGGCGAAGGCCCGGGTGTTCGACGCCCAGGAAGACGTGCTCGAGGCCTTCAGGAAGGGCGAGCTCGACGAGGGCTGCGTCATCGTCTTGCGCTTCCAGGGGCCCAAGGCTAACGGCATGCCGGAGCTGCACTCCCTGTCGCCCCTGATGAGCGTGCTGCAGGATCGCGGCGTGCCGATCGCGCTCGTCACCGACGGCAGGATGTCGGGCGCCTCGGGCAAGACCCCGGCCGCCATCCATGTGACGCCCGAGGCGCTGGAAGGCGGCCCCTTGGCCTATGTGCAGGACGGCGACCTTGTCCGCCTCGACGCCGAAGCGGGCGTGGTGGCCGTGGACGCCGACCTGACCACGCGCGAGCGGGCGCGGCCGAACGCGGGGCCTCGATCTGCTTCGCCGCCGAGCCGAGCGAACAACAACCAGAGATCCGGGATGTTGCGGATCCGAACGTGCAGAACGGGGCAATGGACGCATGAGTGACGGCAAGACGCTTCTGGTCGGGGACGTGGGCGGAACCAACGCCCGGTTCGCCATCGCCACGATGTCGGGCGGCGAAATCACGCTGGACCATCACGAGAGCTTTCCGGCGGAGCAGTATCCAACCTTCCTGAAGG
>CAMLNY010000065.1 GCA_946481405.1 uncultured Brevundimonas sp.
GCGATCCACAGGGGCGAGGTCTTGAACTTCAGATGGCCGTACCACGCGAAGGTCATGAAGACGTTCGACGCCACCAGCATGAGCACGGGCAGGATGTAGGATGAACCGGGCATCGCCTTTGATAGCTTGCGCCCTCGCCCGGACGCCAGCTAAAGCCCGATCCCGTCCCCACGCCGGCTTAGCTCAGCGGTAGAGCAGCGGTTTTGTAAACCGAAGGTCGGGGGTTCAATCCCCTCAGCCGGCACCACTTCCTTCGCATCCCGGATCCAGAGCCGACCGTAGCTCCTGCGAACGCTTGATCCGGAGTGACGATGACCCAGGCCGACGCCGCAACGACGAGTCAGGCGCCGACGCGTCCCCATCGGGGGCGTTCGCCCTTCATCGGACTGCTCGATCGTCTGTGGCGCAGCGGGGTGATGACCATCGCCGATCCTTCGGGGGCCCGGCATTCCATCGGGGAGACCTCTGGCTCGGCGGACGCGCCGCTGACGTGGCGGCTGAATCACTGGTGCGCGGCCTCTCGCACGAGATCAACAACTCGCTGACGCCGATCAAGTCCATCGCGCACAGCATCCGCCGGATGATCGCGCGCGGCGACATCGGTTTCGCCGAGGGCTATGTCGCCGGAGACTGGGACACGCCGGACCTGACGCGCCTGCTGCTGGCGTTCGCGGAAAACTACGACCACCTCGAACGCATGGTCGGGGGCAATCCGCTGGCGCGCGGTCTCGACGCCGTGGTTCACGCCCTGTCCGGCAACAGCCGTCGCGGATCGCGCCGGAACATCGTCGCCCACTACGACCTCGGCAACGACTTCTATGCCGAGTGGCTGGATCCGGGGATGACCTATTCGGCCGCCCTGTTCGAGCACCCCGACCAGACGCTGGAGGACGCCCAGCGCGCCAAATACGCCGCCCTCGCCGACGCCTGCGACATCCGGCCGGGCCAGTCGGTGCTGGAGATCGGTTGCGGCTGGGGCGGGTTCGCCGAGTATCTGGCGCGGGAGCGCGGCGTCATCGTCACCGCCATCACCCTGTCGCCGTCGCAAAAGGCGTACGCCGAGCGGCGTCTTCAGGAGGCCGGCCTTGCCGATCTCGTCTCTATCCAGCTGATCGACTACCGCGACGTCCAGGGCCGGTTTGACCGCATCGTCTCCGTCGAGATGTTCGAGGCGGTGGGCGAGGCCTACTGGCCGACCTTCTTCGAAACCCTGCGTGTCCGACTGACGCCGGAAGGCCGAGCCGCACTCCAGATCATCACCATCCGGGACGCCCTGTTGCCGGTCTATCGTCGCCGCCCGGATTTCATCCAGATGCACGTCTTCCCCGGCGGCATGCTGCCGTCGGAAGAACGGCTCGACGCCGTCACCTCGGACGCGGGGTTGACCGGGCGGATCGTCCGACGCTTCGGGACCGACTATGCCGAGACTCTTCGACGTTGGCGGATCGCCTTCGACGCCGCCGCCGCGCCGGGCAAGGACGAGCGGTTCCGCAGACTGTGGCGCTACTACCTCGCCTACTGCGAGGCGGGCTTTCTGTCAGGCCGGATCGACGTGATCCACATGACGGTCGAGGCATCCGAAGCCTCCACGACGTCGTAGCTGCTCGAGCTCAAACACTGAAGCTCAGGGGCCAGCCGCATGTTCGATCGACCGCAGACAGACGCCAAACCGCATCGTCGGATCGCCGTGATCGGCGCCGGGATTTCGGGGCTGTCGGCGGCCTGGCTGTTGTCGCAGCGGCATGAGGTCGTGCTGTTCGAGGCCGAGGACCGGCTCGGCGGCCACTCCTGCACGGTCCAGGCGCCCTCGCCGGACGGGCCCGTCGCGGTGGACACCGGCTTCATCGTCTACAACGCCCCCAACTATCCGAACTTCACTGCCCTGCTGGACCATCTCGGTGTCGCCAGCGCTCCGGCCCACATGTCCTTCGCCGTGTCGATGACGGACGGAGCCTTCGAATATTCCAGCCACGGCGCACGCGGCCTGTTCGCCCAGAAGCGCAATCTGGCCAGTCCGAAATTCTGGAGCATGCTGCTGGACCTCAAGCGGTTCCACCGCACAGCCGTCGGCGATCTGGATGAACTGGACCGCTCGCTCTGCTCGCTCGGTCGTTATCTGGAGGACCGCAAGTACGGCGAGGGGTTCCGCGACCTGCATCTATTGCCGCAGGCGGCGGCGATCTGGTCGTCCACCCCGCGCCAGATGGCCGACTATCCGGCGGCGGCCTTCATCCGCTTCTATCAGAACCACCGCCTGCTTGAGGTCGACATGGCGCCGAACTGGCGCACCGTCGCCGGCGGCAGCATCCGCTATGTCCAGGCTCTCGCCGCCGAGTTCAGGGGCCAGACACGACTGGCCTCGCCGGTCCAGCGAATCGAGCGAGACGCCTTGGGCGCCACCCTACATAGCCGCCACGGCGCCGAACGTTTCGACGCCGTCGTCCTGGCCGTCCATTCGGATCAGGCCGTCGCCATGCTGGCGGAACCGACCGCCGACGAGCGCCGCCTGCTGAGCCCCATCGCATATGGCCGGAACCGCGTCGTCCTGCATCGCGACCGGAGCCTGATGCCGCGTCGCAAGGAGGCCTGGGCCGCCTGGAACTATGTCGGAGCCGCCGGGACCGAAGCCGGATCGGCCAGCGTCACCTACTGGATGAACCTGCTTCAGGGCCTGCCCGGTCCGGACCTGTTCGTCACCCTGAACGCCGACCGAGAGCCGGACCCCTCGCTTGTTCTGGCGGACCGGGATTTCGACCATCCGATCTACAACGCCGCCGCTCTGGAAGCCCAGCGCGCGCTCGGTTCGCTACAGGGTCGGAACCAGACCTGGTTCGCGGGCGCCTGGTTCGGCTCGGGCTTCCACGAGGATGGTCTGCAGGCCGGTTTGGCGGCGGCCGAAGCCATCGGCGGCGTGCGTCGCCCCTGGATCGTCCAGAACGAGAGCGCCCGCATCCCCCTGCCTGTCCCCCTGGCCGCCGCCGCATGACGGGGTCGGCGCTGATCTCCGGCGTCTATTCCGGCTCGGTGTTCCACCGCCGCCTGCGTCCACGCGCCCATGTGCTGCGCTATCGCCTCTTCATGCTGCTGGTCGATCTGGACGAGTGGGATGCGCTCGTCGGTCGCCTGCGCTGGCTTGGCGCCGGCCGGTTCGGCCTGATGACCCTGCGCCAGACTGATCACGGCGACGGCTCCACGACCCTGCTCAAGACCCAGATCGAGCGCCGCCTGACCGATGCCGGGCTTCCCAACGGAGGCCGCATCCAGCTCCTGACCCTGCCGCGCATCCTCGGCTACGGCTTCAATCCGCTGAGCGTCTACTTCTGCCACGACGCGGAGGAGCGGCTGAGCGCCACACTCTATGAGGTGTCCAACACCTTCGGCGGTCGCCATTCCTACCTGATGCCCGTGGGCGCCGCGTCCGGCCCGGTGCGTCAGGCGGTCGACAAGGCCTTCCACGTCTCTCCCTTCATGGACATGGACCTGACCTACCGGTTCGAAGTCGAGCCGCCGACGGGCGCGGAGGGCGAAACCGCCCGCGTCTCCATCGCCGTCCACGACGCCCAGGGCCAGATCCTTTTGACCGGCTTCTCCGGCCGTCGCGCGGAGATAACCGACGCCGCCCTCGGCCGCGCCTGGCTGAGCCATCCCTTGCTGACACTGAAGGTCATCGGCGGCATCCACTGGGAGGCTCTGAAGCTGCTCGCCAAGGGCCTGCGCCTGCGTGGCGGCGTCACGCCCGAAAATCCCGTCACGGTCGGGGGACCATCCGAACACGGAGTCCGACATGCCTAGACCCCTGGTTGGCCTGACCGCCGCCCTTCTGCTGGTCGCCACCGCGGCCTCGGCCGATGCGCCCGAGCCGCGCCGCACGATCGACCTCGACCGCTTCATGGGCCGCTGGCACGAAATCCTTCGCACGCCCAACGATCACCAGCGCGACTGCTGGGCCGCCAGCCAGGTCTGGACCCGCCGCGCCGCCAACGACTTCTCCATCGTCCAGTCGTGCCACCGGGGCGCCCGCGACGGCCGGATCACCACCTTTAACACCCGCGCCCGCGTCACCGACACCGCGACCAACGCCAAGTTCGAGGCCAGCTTCTTTGGCGGCCTGATCCGCCAGCGCTACTGGGTCATCGACGTCGCGCCCGACTACAGCTGGATGATCGCCACCACGGCCGACGGCCGCTTCCCGGCCCTGCTATCCCGCAACGCCACGATGAGCGCGGCGCAGCAGACCCAGCTTCGCAACCGCATGGCCGAATTGGGCCTGCCCACCCGCCAACTGATCCAGCGCTGAAGGACCCCTCATGAACATGATCGCCGAGCGCGTGAACCGGCTGCAGGACGCGCCCTTCCCCGATTTCATTACTCGTCCGGCCATCGCCCTTCTGGTCGCCAATGCGCGCAAGGGCTTCGCCGCCGCGCCAGAAGACGACGCCGTCTTCGCCCGCGCGATGGCCGCCCGCCCGGTCGCCGAACACACCGACGCCGCCAACCAGCAGCACTACGAACTGCCCGCCCGCTTCTTCCAGCTCTGCCTCGGCCCGCACCGCAAGTATTCGAGCGGCTTCTACGAGAGCGCGGGCGCGACACTCGAGGACGCCGAGGCTGCCGCGCTTCGCCTCACCTGCGAGCACGCTGATCTGAAGGACGGCCAGACCATCCTCGAACTCGGCTGCGGCTGGGGCTCCCTGTCGCTGTGGATGGCCGAGCACTATCCGAACGCGACCGTCACCGCCGTCTCCAACTCCCATAGCCAGAAGGCCTTCATCGACGGTGAGGCCGCCGCACGGGGACTGACTAATCTGACGGTCGTCACCGCCGACATGAACGTCTTCACCCTCGACCGGACCTTCGACCGTATCGTTTCGGTGGAGATGTTCGAGCACATGGCCAACTGGCGCGCCCTTCTGACCCGCGCCCGCACCTGGCTGAAGCCCGACGGCCGCCTGTTCCTGCACGTCTTCAGCCACGTCGATGCGCCGTACCGGTTCGAGGTCTCGGACGAGGCCGACTTCATCGCCCAGCATTTCTTCACCGGCGGCGTCATGCCCAGCCACACCCTGATCCGCCAGTACGCCGACCTGTTCGAGGTGGAGCAGGACTGGCGCTGGAGCGGGACCCATTACCAGCGCACCGCCGACGACTGGCTGGCGAATTTCGATGACAACGTCGCCGAGATCCGCGGCCTGATGAAACAGGTCTACGGCGCCAGTCACGCCCTTTGGATGCGCCGCTGGCGCCGGTTCTTCATGGCCACCGCCGGCCTGTTCGGCGACAGCGACGGAACAGTCTGGGGCGTCAGCCACTACCGGCTCAAAGGAGTCTGACCCATGCGCTACCTCGCCGCCTTCGTCTCCTCCGCCGTCGTCATGGCCGTGCTGGACGCGATCTGGCTCACCCTCATGGCCGACCGACTCTACCGCCCGGTGCTCGGCGACTGGATGAACCGTCAGGTGAACTGGCCCCCCGCCATCGCCTTCTACGTCCTGTTCCTGCTCGGCCTTACGGTCCTCGCCACCGTTCCCGCGCTCCAGCATGGGTCGTGGACGAAGGCCGCGGTCAACGGCGCCGTCTTCGGCCTCGTCGCCTACGCCACCTACGACCTGACCAATCAGGCGACGCTCGGCCGCTGGTCGACGACCATTACCCTCGCCGATATGGGGTGGGGGACCTTCCTCGCCTGCGTCGCGGCGGTGGCGGGGTATTTCGGATCACGGCTGCTCGTGCCCCGCTGACTGAGGCGAATACCGGTCACACCGCCAGCCGATAGCCCACGCCCGGCTCGGTCAGGAACAGCGTCGGCTCCGACGGATCCGCCTCCAGCTTCTGCCGGATCTGGCCGATCACGACCCTCAGATACTGTGTGTCCGCCACATGCGCCGCGCCCCAGACCGCGGTCAGCAGTTCCGCATGGGTCACCAGCTTGCCCGCATGCCGGGCCAGGAAGGCGCAGACGTCGTACTCCTTCGGCGTCAGCCGTACCTGCGCCCCCGCCCGAGTCACCAGTCGGCGATCCAGATCGATGATTACGTCTCCCGCCTTGATCGGCCCGGCCGGAGGAAGCGCAGCCGCCACCTGACGCAGGGCGACCCGAATGCGGGCCAGCAACTCGCCGACCCCGAAGGGCTTCTCGACATAGTCGTTGGCGCCGATATCCAGCGCCGTGATCTTCTCCGCCTCCCGGTCCCGCGCCGACAGAACCAGGATCGGCCCGTTATAGAATTCCCGCGCTCGCGCCAGCACGTCCTTGCCGTCCATGTCCGGCAGGCCGAGGTCCAGAACCACGGCGTCCGGGTTCCACAGGGCGATGGCGCGCAGGCCCTCCTGCCCGCTGTCCGCCCGCTTCGGATCGAACCCGGCGGCGTCCAGCGCGGGCGACAGAAAGCGATGGATCTGCGGCTCGTCGTCGATGACGAGGATGGTGGTGCGGGAAGCCGACATCAGGCGATCATAGCAGTTCGCGGTGGGTCGCGATCGCCTTCGGCAGGCTGATCAGGATGCGGGTTCCGTGGTCTTCATGGATCGGGCTGGCGGCGGCGATGCGGCCGTTCATGGCCTCAACGAACCCCTTGGCGATGGCGAGACCGAGGCCGGCGCCCTGCGACCGGTCCGACGGCTCCTCCATGCGGCGGAACTTGTCAAACACCTGTTCCAGCGCCTCGGTCGGAATGCCCCGCCC
>CAMLNY010000066.1 GCA_946481405.1 uncultured Brevundimonas sp.
ATGGGGATGAACATCGCCGGCGAACGGACGCACTCCTCAAGAAGGCTAATCAGCCTGTCCTTGGGCAAGAGGCCGACGTCGGCGGCGAAGACCGTGAAGATGCAGCGCATCAGGAAGTGAGCGACATCTTCCGGATCGTGACCCTGGGCCTCCAGACGGCGCGAGACGACCGCCAGCTCATCGATGATCTCGCGCGTCACCGCAGCGGCATGGCGCGCCGGATCGAGCGATTTCGGATCAGTCCAGATGGCGCGAAGCCGATCCTGGATTTCGGATCGCGCCAGGTCGGCGTGGCCGAAGCGAAAATGTTTGCGATCGGGAAACGGACTATAGCCGCGACCCGTGCCGGTGAAATCGGCCCAGACCTCGAAACTGCGGGCGACATCGCAGATCAGGACGAAGGGTGGTGCGGGATGGTCGGCGGGAAGGTCGGCGACGTAGTTTTTCGCCTGGGTGCGCGCGTTGCGCATCAGGGCGTCCCAGCCCCTGCCGGCGGCATGACCGGACAGCAGGGCCTGATCGGCAGGACGGTGAGGCGACGGCGCCGCCTTGGCCCGGCCCGACCATCGCGACTGTTTGGCCTCCAGCACGAAGCAGCCGCGCTTGTAGAGGTCGATGCGACGCGGCTGGGCGGCGCCGTCAAAGCCGGAGCGCACCGCGCGTTCGAAGACATAGTCGTTGTGGCGGGTCTCTGCGCTGGCCGGGTCGGGCGTCGGCAGGCCGAGCGCGGTCAGCATCTCGACCAGATAAAGGGCCGCGTTTCCCCGTTCGGCGCCGCCGGCGCAGTTGATCCATTTGGCGATGAACGCCTCTATATCCACGACCTGCCCCAAAGGTTGTGTCGAAAGCGAAAACAACCAAAACGAGTCTTCAAGGTCAAGCTGGGCGCCGCAGGTTGAGTCCGAGTGGGCAGGCCGGGCTCGCTTCCGCCTCTTTCTCCCCTAGGCTGCCGGGGCGGATGCGGCGGGATTCGGTGATGGCGATGAAGGCATGGAGTGGGATTCTGGCGGCGGCGATGCTGCTCGCCGCCTGCGGCCGTCTGATCCCCGACACCACCCCGCCTCGCGGGTACATGCCCTATTCTCCGACGCCGGCGCCGCAACCCCAGCCGCCCGAACCCCGCCCCAGCGCTTATGTCGTGCCGGGGACTGGCGTGATCGATCAGCCGATCGACGGCGGGACGCTCGGCCGGGTGCAGAGGGTGACGCGGTCGCTGGAGCAGTGCGAGGCGGAGCTGACCTCGGCGCGGGTCAATTTCGTCGCAACGCCCGACCGCGTGAACTCCGAGACCTGTGGCCTGACCGCGGCCGGGGTGCTGGGGCCGGATATGGGGACGGTGGCCCGGATGAATCCCGGAGACGTGACCATGACCTGCGCACTGGCGACAGCGGTCAGCGTCTGGCGACGCCAGTCGGTAGAGCCGGCGGCGCGCGAGCTTCTGGGGTCGGACGTGGTCCAGATCGACCACATGGGCGTCTACGCTTGCCGGCCTGTGAACAACCAGTCGGGCAATCGGCCGAGCGCCCATTCACGGGCGGCGGCGCTCGACTTTTCAGGCGTGCGGCTGCGCGACGGGCGACGGATCACGGTGCGGGACGACTGGAACGCAGGCGGTCCCGAAGCCGCCTTCCTGAGACGGATTCGGGACGACGCCTGTCACGTGTTCGGGACGACGCTGAGCCCCGATTACAACGCCCTGCATCACGACCACCTCCACCTCGAGGCGGAGAGTGGTCGGTTGTGTCGTTAGATCAGCGGCGGATGCGGGCCTGGACTTCCAGCTCGCCGATGCGGCGTTCCAGATAAGCCGCGTCGTCCGAAGAGGGGCGGGTTCGCGAATAGGCGGCCTCGAGTCGCGTCAGGTCCTCGAACTGAACCCGAATGGCGTCCTGCTGTCCGCGCGGCAGATTGTAGAGGGCGCGCTCGATCGCGGTCAGCCGGTCGCGCGGGGTCTGCTGCCAGCCGCCGCCGTTGCCGTAGTTGCCGCCCGGAATGCGGGCGTCGACGGCGTCGAGGCGGGCCTCGATATCCTGACGCTCGCGGGCGCTGAGACCGTCGCGCTGGAACTGGGCCTCCGCCGTGACGATGGCGGCGTAGTCGCTGCGCAGGCGGGTCGCCTCGGTGCGGGTCAGGGTGCGGGCGTTCACAGCGGCGGTGACGCGCGCCTCGAAGTCCGCGCGGCCGTCGGCGGCGGACTGGTACCCGCCCAGATCATCGCCATAGCCGCCGTCCTCAAGCGCCGAGGTCAGGGCGTTGTAGCGGCTCGTCAGGTCCGAGCGCTCCTGCGTGGTGAAGCGGCCGTCGGAGGCGTACCGAGCCTCCAGCTGGACGAGGGCGTCATAGTCCGTGCGGATGCGGTCGGCCGACCAGGACGACAGGGCGCCCGATCGGACCTGGGCGTCCAGGCGCGTGTTGAAGGTCGATTGCTGACTGCCGAGGGCTCGCCGGCCTCGGCTCCACTCGGAATCGAGCGACCCCATGGTCTGCCCGCCGAACAGGTTCTGCAGGATCTGGCCGAAGACTTCTTGTCCGGTCGGCTGCTGGTTGTAGCTGCTCTGTGCCTGCGCCATCGGCGCCAGCGAGAGAACGACGGCGCCGGCCGCCAGGGCCGTGAAGGTATTGATGGATTTCATAGGGATGCTCTCCGGCGATGTTCGCCCTGTCTGGGTCAGGAGAACGGCGTGCGGCAGGGTTGGTTGCCGTCAGAGCGCTTCCCTGCGGCGGACCCGGTCCGGACCCAGAACCTCGCACAGGGCGTCGAAGATCGCGTTGCCCTCGGCCCGCCAGGCGGCCTCGGCCGCGGGGTCGGGGAAACGGCTGTCAGGCGGGCAGGCGTCGTCAAAGATGGCCTGAAAGGCTTGGTCCCAGAGCCGGACGCGTTCGGCGAGGGCGGCCGGGATCGGCAGGTCGGCGGGATCGAGGCTGTCGCCTGTGGCATCGTCCCACGTGGGCCAGCACTGGAATTCAGGGGCGATGCGGAGGACGAGCGGGCTGGCCATGGCCGGACGCTAGCGGCTTCCGGATCGGGAGGCGACGGGCATTCGCGCCGCAGCCATGCTACGGTTCCGGCATGAGCGATCCGCAAGACGAACCCGACGCCGCCCCTGCTGGAGAGACCCCGGTCCAGAAGGCGCTGAGGTTGAAGAAGGCGAAGCTGGACGCCCGGCCGAAGCCGCCGCGCGGCGGTCGTTTCCAGCGCGAACAGGCGGCCGGGATCGCACCCGGCGCCAACCGGCCGTGGACGCACAAATAGGCAGACCTCGCCGACGGTGACGCTGTCCGTTTACCGCGAGACTCCGGCGGCGAACCACGCCATGTTCGACGGAACAAAAGGAGATCATGATGTCCGCTTCCGTGACCTTCCACGCCTTGCATTCCAACGGCCTGCTGATCCTGCCCAACGCCTGGGATGCGGCGTCCGCAGCCTTGTCCATCGCGGCGGGAGCGAAGGCGGTGGCGACGACCAGCGCGGGCGTGGCCTGGTCTCTGGGATGGCCCGATGCGGCACAGCCTCCGGAAGCGGAGCTGATGGGCGCGCTGGCGCGGATGGTCCGCGTGGCCGGCGACACGCCGGTCAGCGCCGACATCGAGGGCGGCTTCTCCGATGATCCTGTCGAGGCGGCGGGTTTCGCGCGGCGGACTTGGGAGACGGGCGCGGTCGGCATCAATATCGAGGACCGGCTGGGGACGGCCGAGTTGCTCGCCGACAAGATCGCCGCCATCCGCGCAGCGGTCGGGCCGGGCCTGTTCATCAATGCGCGCTGCGATCTCTGGCTCATGGGCATCGGCCCGGTCGAGGGGCGGCTTGAGGAAGCGGTGCGCCGGGCCTCCCTCTACAAGGCGGCGGGAGCCGACGGTCTGTTCATGCCGGGAGTGACCGAGGAGGCGACGATCCGCGCGCTGGTCGATCTGGGCATGCCGCTGAACCTGCTGGCCCGCCCGACCCTGCCGGGCGCGAAGGCGCTGGAGGCGCTGGGTGTGCGACGACTGAGCGCCGGGTCGAACATTTCGGCGGCGGCCTACGGGACGGCGGACCGGCTGACGCGCGGCTTCCTCGCCGACGGGGACTCGAAACCGCAGGCGGCGGAGGCGTTCGACTATGGCGCGCTGAACGGCCTGATGAAGCCGTGAGGCTGATCGCGTCAGAGGTTGCGTCGCCGATCGGATCGCTGGCGCTGACGGTTGACGAGGACGGCCGGCTGCGCGGCGTCTCCTTTGGCGAGGGGCTTAAGCGGGCGATGGCGCGGGAATATCCGGGTGTGGCTCTGGAGCCGGGTCAGACGTCGGCGCACATCACGGCGGCGCTCGACGACTATTTCGCCGACGATCCGGCGGCCCTGATGCGGATTGAATGGTCGCTGGATGGCGCGGCCGCCGGGGACGGATTTCGGGCTCGGGTCTGGCGCGCCCTTTGGGAGGTGCCCGTCGGCCAGACCATCTCCTATGGCGAGATGGCGAAGCGGGCCGGGGAGCCGGGGGCGGCCCAGGCGGCGGGGGTGGCCCTGAACCGGAACCCCATTCCGCTGGTGCTGGCGTGTCATCGGGTCGTGGGCGCCGACGGAGCCATGGTCGGCTTCGGCGGCGGACTGGAGCGCAAGACCTGGCTGTTACGGCACGAGGGGGCTCTGCTGATCTGACCGCTTGACGTCGTGTAACCTATAGGTGATATGTAACCCCAAGGTGACATTCACCCGGAGGCGGAGATGACGGCCATGGACGAGCGGGAACTGCAGAAGGAGGCGCGGGCGCGGCGGCGGAAATTCCGGGGCTCGCTGGCCACGGTTGTTCTGGGCGCCGCCATGGCGGGCGTCGGCTTCGTCGTGGGAAGCGCGCGGACCGGGGACGAGGCGACGGGCTGGGGCGTACTGGCCGGGATAGGCGCGGGCCTGATCTTCGGCGGCGCGATCATGGCCTTCTTCACGCGGCCGGGCGCAAACGGCTGGCGATCCGAGACCGAGCCGCTGAAGCGTGACCGGCTGCAGGCCCAGCGGGCGAACCAGCTTTGGCTCCTGCCGATGGTGGGCATCGCCTTCCTGGCCCAGGCCACGCAGGCGATGCAGGACATCCTGGCCGGGGAGGGCGGACTGGCGGACTGGCTGCGTGCGGTCCTGCCCGTGCTCTACGCCTGGGTCGTGGCGGCCATCGCTATGGGCTGGGACTACCAGTCGCGAAAGAACAGGCGGTTCATGGAGGACGAGCTGACGGGCGTGCTGCGGGCGCGGGCGATCGGGGCGGCCTTCGTGGTGCTGATGCTGGGCGCCACGGTCGCCTGGGGTCTGGGTCTGTGGCGGCCCGATCTGGGCGTCACGGCCCTGCCCTTCGTCCTGACCGCGGCCGGGGCGACGGCGGGCATCCGCTTCGCCTGGCTGGACCGGGAGTACGGCCGGGATGGCTGACCCGCGCCTCGGGTCGCGTCTGAAGGAGATCCGCTCGGCGGCCGGCCTGACCCAGGCCGAGCTGGCCGAGCGCGCCGGTGTGTCGCGCAAGACCATCAATACGGTCGAGAACAGTGTCTTCGTGCCTTCGACCCTGCTCGCCCTGACCCTGGCGCGCGCGCTCGCCGTCAAGGTTGAAGATCTGTTCTTCCTCGTGGACTAGCCACGGCGAGTCATCCGCACCGTCGGCCTTGACTCCCTCACACAGTATGTCGCATACACTGTGCATCACACACTATGTGACGTGAGGAACGACGCAGTGACGGTCGACGCCGAACTTTTCGAATCCATGCGGTTGGAGCTGCGGCGCGGCTCGCTGGTGCTGGCGGTGCTCGCCTGTCTGCGGACCGAGCGCTACGGTTACACCCTGCGTCAGGCCCTGGCCGCCGACGGGCTGGAGATGGAGGAATCCACCCTCTATCCGCTGCTCCGCCGGCTGGAGTCGCAAGGCCTTCTGCTGAGCGAGTGGCGCGAGGAGGAGAAGCGCAAGAAACGCTTCTATGTCCTGTCGCCGATGGGCGTGGCGATGCTGGAACGGCTCGCCGGTGAATGGCGGGGCATCAACGCCTCGCTCGACAAGATTCTCTGAAATTTCGAGTTGAGGGGCAAAGCCATGGATGTGGTGGAACGCTATCTGGAGGCCGTCGCGGCCCAGCTGTCGGCGGACGAGCGCGAGGACATCGTCGCCGAACTGCGCGACCTGATCCTGTCGCGGTTCGAGGCGAAGGAAGAGGCCCTCGGCCGGGCGCTGACCGACGAGGAGAAGGAGGCCATCCTGCGCGAGATGGGCCATCCGCTGGTCGTGGCCGCCCGCTACCGCAAGGGGCCGGACAGTCTGATCGGGCCCGACCTGTTCCCCTACTGGCTGTACGGGGTGAAGGCGGGGCTGGTGATCCTGCTGGTCATCCACGGCATCTCGCTGTTCGTGAGCCTGATCGGCGGGCCACGCGATGCGGGGCAGGCGATCGCCCAGGCCTTCCACTCCTGGTTCGGCGCGGGCCTGACCCTGATCGGCGCCCTGACGGTCGCGGGCGCGCTGATGGAGCACTACGACATCAAGCCGAAATGGCTGACGGAGTGGCGTGTCAGCGACCTCGGCGCCTTCCAGCTGTCGGATCCCAGCCAGTGGGGCGCGGCGGCCAATGAGGCGGCCCGCGCCGGGACGGTGCGTGCGCCGCGCGTCCGTCG
>CAMLNY010000067.1 GCA_946481405.1 uncultured Brevundimonas sp.
AGATCCCGTTCCAGACCTACGACCCGCCGTCGCCGCCGAACTATGCCGACGCCTCGGCCTGGGCCATGCGCGAGGTGAAGGCTCCGAACGCCGGACCGGCGGCGATCTTCTTCCTGCACTCGACGACCTTCAATGGCGGGGAGGACTGGAATGGGCCGATCGGCGACGTCCGCGCCGACGCCTATCTGGAGCGGGTGGTGATCCCCAACTACGCCGGCCCGTTCGCCAGGGCTGGAGCCATCAGCCTGCCGCGCTATCGTCAGGCCTCGCTCTACACCCGCCTGACCCTGCGCGACGACGCCCGTGACGCCCGCGCCTTCGCCTATGGGGATGCGGTCTCGGCCTTCAATGTCTGGCTGGCCGATCATCCGACCGGCCCCCTGGTGCTGGCCGGGGTGGAGCAGGGCGGCGAACTGATCGACCGGCTGGTCCGTGAGCGGGTCGCGACCGATCCGACCCTGCGCGCCCGCATCGTGGCCGTCTATCTGGTCGATGTGATCGTGGCGGCCGGGAACGTCTCGCTGGAGGTTCCGGCCTGCGCGACCGCCACCAGCACGGGTTGCGTCGTTGGCTGGTCCCAGGTCGGCGACCAGAACGAGGGCGCCGCCCATCGCCGGCTCCGCCGCGCGCTCGTCTGGGATCAGGCGGGGCGGCTGGTCGATCTCAACGGTCGGGCCGCGCTCTGTGTCAACCCGGTCAGCGGCTCGGCCTCCAGCGACGCCGTGCCGGCCCGGCTGCACCATGGCGCGGCCAACGCCACGGGGCTGGAGTGGGGGGTTCGTCCGGCCTTCATCGACCGCGCCGTGGCCACCCAGTGCCGCAACGGAATCCTGCGCCACACCGAACTGACCACAGAGTCCTTCAAGGAGGTCGGTAACTGGGCGGATCGCAGAAAAGCGCGGCAGTACAATCTGTTCTATGCCGATATTGAAGCGGACGTCGAACGTCGCCTCAATGTCTGGACGGCCTCGAACGCCTCCTAGTCGAGACCACCCCGGTCCGTCTTCCAGTCGAACAGGGCCTCCAGAACCCGGATCGCCTGACCCCGCTCGCTGGTCAGATCGGGATCGCGCCCGAGCACCAGCCGCGCATCGTCCGCCGCCGCCAGAAGCAGCGACCGGTGCCGGATCGGATCTGCGAAGCGATAAGCCGGGAACCCGCTCTGCTTCAGGCCCAGCGGATCGCCGCCGCCACGCAGACGGAAATCCTCCTCTGCGATCTCGAACCCGTCCTCGCTGCGCCGCAGGGTCTCCAGCCGCTCCCGCGCCGTCTCGCCGAGACCGCCGTCGGCTCCGCCATACAACAGGATACAGGCGCTCGACTTGGCGCCGCGCCCGACCCGTCCGCGCAACTGGTGTAGCTGGGCCAGGCCGAAACGGTCGGCGTGTTCGATGACCATGATGGTCGCATTCGGCACATCGACCCCGACCTCGACGACGGTCGTCGCCACCAGCACCGAGACCCGCCCGTCGGCGAAATCGGCCATGACGGCCTCCCGTTCCGCGCCCGGCATCTGGCCGTGGGCCAGACCCACCTCGACGCCCAGCAGGCGGCGCAGGTCGCGCGCCCGCTCTTCTGCGGCGGCCAGATCAATGGCCTCGGATTCGGCCACCAGCGGACAGATCCAGTAGGCCTGCGCTCCGCTCTCAACCGCCGCCTTCAACCTCTGCGCCACCTCGCCGATGCGGGCCAGCGGCAGGATCCGCGCGCGCGGCGGCGTGCGGCCGGGCGGCTTCTCGGTCAGGCGGCTGACGTCCAGCTCGCCGTACTGGGTCAGCTCCAGCGTGCGGGGAATGGGCGTCGCCGACATGGTCAGGAGGTGAACCCCGCCGACACGCGGGTCGCCCTTGGCCTGCAGGCGCGCGCGCTCGTTCACCCCGAACCGGTGCTGCTCGTCGATCACGGCGAGGGCCAGCCTGTCGAACCGCACCGCGTCCTGGAACAGGGCATGGGTGCCGATGGCCACCTTCGCTTGACCCGAAGCCAGCGCCGCCAGCCGGTCGCGCCGCTCAGCCGGCGTGTCGCGTCCGGTCAGCAGTATCGTGGGCGCCCCGGCCGCCTCCAGCATGGGAGCGAGCCGCTGATAGTGCTGGCGAGCCAGGATTTCCGTCGGCGCCATAAGGGCGGCCTGCAGTCCCGAACTCGCCGCATCGGCCAATGCCAGCGCCGCGACCGCCGTCTTGCCCGAACCCACATCGCCCTGCAGCAGCCGTCCCATCTGTTCGCCGGACGCCAGGTCGCGGCGGATCTCGGCGAGCGCCTGCGACTGCGCGCCGGTGAGCGTAAAGGGCAGGGCGGTCAGCAGCGCCTCGGACACCCCGCCCGCCAAGATCACCGCCGCCGGCGTGATCTGCCGCGCCCGCTTCCGCCGGGCCAGCGCGAGTTGGTGCGCGAACAGCTCGTCATAGGCCAGACGCTGGCGTGGTGCGGCGTCCGGCGACAGATCGGCCTCGCCCGTCGGCGCGTGAAGAGCCTCGATGGCCTCATGCCAACCGGGCCAGTTCCAGCGCGCCAGCCACGCCGCGTCCTGCCACTCGTCCAGCTGCGGCGCTGCCGCCAGCGCGCCCAGGGCCAGCTTGCGCACCATTCGCGAGGTCAGGCCCGCCGTGGCCGGATAGACGGGCTCGACGGCCGGGATCTCCTCGCCCTTGTCCAGCGCTACGATCCAGTCGGGATGGACGATCTGGACCTCGTTGTTGAACCGCTCGACCTTGCCCGAGACCAGTCGCCGTTCGCCGCGCGGCAACTGCCGGTCGATGTGCTGGGGGCTGCCTCCGAACCAGATCAGGTGGACAAAGCCGGTGTCGTCGGAGGCTCGCACCTTCAGCGGCGCGCCCGTCCGACCGGGAACGATCATGCGATCGACGACGAGGTCGAAGATGCCGATCTCGCCCTCGACCGCATCGGCGGCGTTGGTCCGTCGTCGGGTGATCACTCCGGTCGGCGACAGGAACAGGACGTCGCGCACCAGGGGTCCGGCCAGCTTCTGGATCAGTGGTTCAACCTTGGCCCCCACGCCCTTCAGGCTGTAGACCTCCGCGAACAGGGGAAAGAGAATCTGGGGCCGCATCGCTGCCGACATTAGACGCCGCGGCGCCGCTGGCGAAACGGGCGGCGGATCGCTATCTCCATCCGGCTGTTGAATGACCGAACGGGCAAGGATTCTTGTGGCCGATAACGATGCGCGCGCCGAAACCGAAACGAGAGACCAGCGACTGGGCCGGGTGACCTTCCGCGCCTGGCGTCGGGGCTTCCGCGAGGCCGATCTGGTGCTCGGCCCCTTCATGCAGGCCGAAGGCGCGACCCTGACCGACGCCGAACTGGACCAGTTCGAGGCCCTGCTGGCCGAGGACAACGACCACGAGATCTACGCCTGGATCATCGAGACCAGGCCCGCGCCGCCCGAGCACGACACCCCGCTGATGACCAAGCTCCGCATCTATATGCGCGCCCAGGTGGCCGCCGCCGTCGCCGAGGGAGCCGGCTGATGGACGCCCGCGTGCAACGGACCGACCACGAACTGGGCGGCGCGCCCGAGGGGCTGGACGCGCTGGTCGTCGCCGACCGTCTGAAAGCCTCCGGCGGAGTCGGCGTCTTCGTGGCGCGGGACTTCTCGCGCTCGGCCGCCTTCATCCAGGCGTTCCAATTCTTCGCAAAGGATGTTGAGGTCGTTGAGTTTCCGGCCTGGGACTGCCTGCCCTACGACCGGCTGAGCCCGACGTCCGGCGTCTCCGCCGAACGGATGGCGGCCCTGACGACCCTGGCCCGCCGCGACGCGTCCGACGCCAATCCCCTGCTGGTCGTCACGACCGTTGCCGCCGCCATGCAGCGCACCCCGCCGCGCGAAGTCACTTGCGCCGCCGGGTTCGAGGCCGTCGTCGGGCTGGAGCTCGATATCCAGGCGCTCGAAACCTATTTCACCACCAACGGCTACATGCGCGCCTCCACCGTCAACGAGCGGGGCGAATACGCCGTGCGCGGCGGGGTCATCGACGTCTTCCCGCCGGGGTTCGAGGAGCCCGTCCGTCTCGACATGTTCGGCTCGGAGCTGGAATCGATCCGCACCTTCGATCCGGCGACCCAGCGCTCGACCGGTCAGCGTCGCGAGGTCTCGCTGTCGCCCGTGTCCGAGGCCCTGCTGAACGCCGAAACCATCAGCCGTTTCCGCACGGGCTACCTCAACCAGTTCGGCGCGCCTGGTGACGATCCCCTCTATGCCACCATCAGCGAGGGCGCGCGGCGTCAGGGCATGGAGCACTGGATCCAGCTGCTCTACGACCGGCTGGAGACCCTGTTCGACTATCTGCCGGACGACGCGGCCCTGTTCCTCGACCATCAGGCGGAGGCTGCTCGGGCCGAACGCTGGAACCTGACCCGGGACGCCTATGAAGCCCGTCAGGAGGCCTCGAAGGCCAAGGGCGGCGCCGCCAACCGCGCCCTGCCGCCGGACCGTCTCTATATGCCGGAGGCGGACTGGAACGCGGCCCTCGCCGGTCGCGCCGTCCGTCGCCTGACCCCGTTCGACGCCTCGACCGAGGACGCCGGCGGGCGCCTGGGCCGCACCTTCGGCGCCGAGCGGGCGCAGGACAGCGTCAACCTGTTCGCTGCGGTCGCCGACCATGCCCAGAAGCTCAAGGCCGAGGGCAAGCGGGTGCTGTTCGCGTCCTGGACCGAAGGCTCGTCGGATCGTCTGGGCGTCATGCTGTCCGACCACGGGCTGGAGCATGTCGTCGCCGTGCGCGACTGGGACGACGTCCAGAAGGCGTCGAAGGACCTCTATCTGCGCGCTGTCCTGCCGGTCGAGCACGGCTTCACGACCGGCGACCTGGCCGTCATCTCCGAGACCGACATTCTCGGTGACCGTCTGGCGCGGCCGAAGCGGAAACGCCGGGCGTCCAACTTCCTTGCGGAGGCCTCGGCCCTGACGACGGGCGACCTCGTCGTCCACCTCGATCACGGCATCGGCCGCTACGAAGGGCTGAAGACTCTGGATATCCAGGAGGCGCCGCACGACTGCCTCGAACTTCTGTACGCGGGCGACAGCAAGCTCTATCTGCCAGTTGAAAATATTGACCTTCTGACCCGCTACGGCGCTGAATCGGATGGCGTCCAGCTGGACCGTCTCGGCGGCGCCGGCTGGCAGGCGCGGAAGGCCAAGGCCAAGGCCCGCCTGCGCGACATGGCCGAGGGTCTGATCGCCCTGGCCGCCAAGCGTGCGCTGCGGGTCGGCGAGGCCATCACCCCGCCTCAGGGACTGTTCGACGAATTCTGCGCCCGCTTCCCCTATGAGGAGACGGACGACCAGCTCAACGCCATCGGCGACGTGCTGGAGGACCTCGGCAAGGGCGTGCCGATGGACCGGCTGATCTGCGGCGATGTCGGTTTCGGCAAGACCGAGGTGGCCATCCGCGCCGCCTTCGTCGTCGCCATGTCGGGGCAACAGGTCGCCATCGTCTGCCCGACGACCCTTCTGGCCCGCCAGCATTTCAAGACCTTCAGCGAGCGGTTCGCCGGCTGGCCGGTCAAGGTCCGCCACCTGTCGCGCATGGTCACGGCCAAGGACGCCGCCGAGACGCGCGCGGGCCTGAAGGACGGCAGCTTCGAGATCGTCGTCGGCACCCACGCCGTCCTGGCCGAACAGGTCGGGTTCAAGGATCTGGGTCTCGTGATCGTCGACGAGGAGCAGCACTTCGGCGTCAAGCACAAGGAGAAGCTCAAGTCTCTCCGCGCCGACGTCCACCTCCTGACCCTGACCGCTACGCCCATCCCGCGGACGTTGCAGATGGCCCTGTCCGGCATTCGCGAGATGTCGATCATCGCCACGCCTCCCGTCGATCGCCTCGCCGTGCGCGTCTGCCGGACCTGCCGGACATCGAGCGCTTCCTTCGCGAACAGGTGCCCGAGATCAAGTTCGTCGTCGGCCACGGCCAGATGAGCGCGACCCAGCTGGAAGACGTGATGAGCGCCTTCTACGACGGCTCCTACGACGTGCTGGTCTCGACCACCATCGTGGAGAGCGGCATCGACATTCCGACCGCCAACACCCTGATCGTGCACAGGGCGGACATGTTCGGGCTGGCCCAGCTCCACCAGATCCGGGGCCGCATCGGCCGGTCCAAGGCCCGCGCCTTCGCCTATCTGACCGTCGATCCGAACAAGCCGATGACCCTCTCGGCCGAGCGGCGTCTGCAGGTGCTGCAATCGCTCGACAACCTGGGCGCCGGCTTCCAGCTGGCGTCGCACGACCTGGACCAGCGCGGCGGCGGCAACCTGCTGGGCGACGAACAGTCGGGCCATATCCGCGAGGTGGGCGTCGAGCTGTACCAGCAGATGCTGGAGGACGCGGTCGCCGAACTGCGCCAGAACGGCGAGGCCATGATGCCGGACCGCGGCTGGTCCCCGGCCATCAACGTCGGCGCCGCCGTATTGATTCCAGAGGATTACGTCTCGGACCTCAATGTCCGCCTCAGCCTCTATCGTCGTCTGTCCGACGCGGAAAACAATGAAAGCCGTGAGGCCCTGGCTGCCGAATTG
>CAMLNY010000068.1 GCA_946481405.1 uncultured Brevundimonas sp.
GTTCAGGAAGTTGGACGCCTCCTGCAGCGTCGAGGGCGTGACCCCCGCCGCCAGAGGCATCAGCCGGTTCTCCACCGACCCGTCGTCGGCGACCAGCACCGCCAGCGCCTGACCCGAGCCCAGCGCGACGAACTCCACATGTTTGACCCCGGCGTCGCGCACAGGGCTGGCCACGATCCCGGCCCCGCCCGCCAGGCCGGACAAGAGCGCCGAGGCCTCGTTCAGCGCCTCCTCGAAGCCGCGCCCACGTCCGGCCAGACGCGAGTCGATCTCGCGCCGCTCCTCCTGACCAACGTCGCCGATCTCCAGCAGGCCGTCGACGAACAGTCTCAGGCCCGCATGCGTCGGGATCCGCCCCGCCGAGGTGTGGGGCGCGGCCAGCAGCCCCGCCAGCGTCAGGTCCTGCATCGTGTTGCGGATCGAGGCGGGCGACAGGGCGACCCCGCCCCGCGACACCGTCCGGGACCCCACGGGCTCCCCGGTTTCCAGATAGGTCTCGACCACGCTGCGGAAGATGTCACGCGCGCGCTGGTCCAGCCCGGTCAGTCCGGCGTAGGGCGGCGCCATCAAGGGGCTTAGCGGCGGCCTCATGACCGGCTCTCCCAGTCGGCGCGCGTGAGCCGGTGCACCAGACAGTCGTCCTCCTCGAACATCCGCCGGCCTTCGACCGCGAACCCCAGCCGCTGGTAGAAGCGGTGCGCGGCCGTATTCGAGTTCAAGGGGTCGATCACGACGGCCGTCACCTGGGGCGCGGCGAAGCATTCATCGATGATCTGCGTCATCATCAACGTCCCAACGCCCCGGTTGAGCCAGTCGGCCGGTCCGATCCAGATGTCGATGGCCCGGAGATTCGGTTCGATCTCGCCCCAGTAATGGCTGGGCTCCGTGTGCGGGTCGCAGACGGCCAGCACCCCGACCGGCTCCCCGTTCGCCTCAGCGATCCGGTAGTCCAGCTCACAAGCCGAATTGGCCAGTTCGTCGGTCCAGTCGGGTCCGTCGAACGCGACCTCCATCAAGGGATTGTCGCTCGAACAGGCGATCACATGCGGCTCGCGGTCCCAGGCGGCCAGCATCGCGGCGTCGGCGACCGTGGCGGGGCGCAGGACGACCTCGATCTTGCTGTCAGGGGGATACAGGCTCACCCTTTCAGGATAAGCAGCCGGGCTCGATCCGCCAACGTCTTCAGGATGCCCGCATGCGCCCCTCCGAACGCACCCCCGACCAGCTCCGCACCGTGTCGCTGGAAACGGGCGTCAACCGCTACGCTGAGGGCTCCTGCCTGGTGACCTTCGGCCATACGAAGGTTCTGGTCACCGCCTCGGTCGAGGAGAATGTGCCCGGCTGGATGCGCGGCAAGGGAGCCGGCTGGGTCACGGCGGAATACGGCATGCTGCCCCGCGCCACCCACACCCGCGGCCGCCGCGAGGCCGCCGCCGGGAAACAGACGGGTCGGACCCAGGAAATCCAGCGCCTGATCGGCCGCTCGCTGCGCGCCGTGGTCGACCTGAAGGCGCTGGGCGAGCGTCAGGTCGTGGTCGACTGCGACGTCATCCAGGCCGACGGCGGCACCCGCACCGCCTCAATCACCGGCGCCTGGGTCGCGATGGCGACGGCGCTGGGCTATCTGCGCGCCGAGGGGGTGCTGAAGGCCGATCCGATCCTCGATCAGGTCGCCGCCATCTCCTGCGGCGTCTTCAACGACACCCCGGTGCTGGACCTCGACTACGAGGAGGATTCCAACGCCGAGGCCGACGGCAATTTCGTGCTGACCGGCTCGGGAACGATCGTCGAGATCCAGGCGACGGGCGAGAAGCGCGGCTTCTCCCGCACCGAGTTCGACCGCCTGTTCCAGCTGGCGGAAGGCGGCTGCCGCGACCTGTTCGCCCTGCAGAAGGCGGCTGTCGACGCCGCCCTCGCGCGTCAGGCGTAGCGGGGTTCCCTGAAGCGGCGAACAGGGTCATCGTCACGCTTTCCCGATCGATCCGGAGACGCCGCCATGGTCCGTGTTCCCGCCTCCCTCGCCCTGATCGCCGCCCTGGCGGTGGCCGCCTGCGGCTCGCCCGAGACGCCCGCCGCCGAACAGACCACGGCCGCCGAGCCTGCGGCCGAACAGGCGCCGATCATGCCCGACGACGCGCCCCCGCAGGAAGAGGGCCCGATGGAGGGCGAACAGCTCGGCGCCGCCGACCGGACCTGCACCGACGCGATCGGCGCGGCCGCCGCGACCCGTCTGGCGGAGCGCTGCACCATGGTCAGCCCGGCCAGTCACCCGCCGTGCAACCCCGACAACGCCTGCGCCCTGATCCAGGACGAGATCGACCGCAGCTGCGCCATGTACGGGCCCGGCGAGACCAGGCCGGCGGAGTGCAGCGCCTGATCGGGGACGACGCATCGCACGAAATCGTCGTCACCGTTCCGGGCGTCGTGCTCGAGCCCGGCGAAGTGATCTTCGACAGCGGGATGCGGATCGATCTGACGCCGCCGAAGTGGCTGCTGATCGCCGTGCCGGTCGCCGTCGGCGCGACGATGTCGTTGTTGAAGCTGTCTGTTTCAGTTCTGTGGTCGGGGCTCGCCGTCATTCTGGTCGGGCTCGCTCTCGCGGCCGGGCTGTGGCGGCTCTGGAGACTGCGGGAGGACCGGACCCGCCACGACCATGCGCAGACCCGGTTCGGGGGTCAGGCGCTGGACTGGCGGTTGGACGAGACCGAAATCCGCCAGACCGGCCCCTTCCTCGACATCGCCGCGCCATGGTCAGCCTTCGTCCATGTGCTGGACCAGCCCCACGCCTTCGTGTTCATCCTGTCGAGATCGACGGTGATGATCCTGCCCCGTCGTCTCCTGTCCGAAGCGCAGCAGGCGGACGTCCGCGTCCTGATCGACCGCGCCCGTGACCGTGGCCTGATTGGCGACATGCCGGCCGACCTGACGCCCTCCTGGGATTTGATCCGGGACGGCGTGCGCGAACGCTACAGCGCATAGCAAAAGGCCCCGCTGTTTCCAGCGGGGCCCCGTCCGTTCAGCGCTGACGCCGAACCCTAGTCGCGGCGCGGACGACGACCGCGGTCACCGCCGCCGCCTTCGCGCTTCTTGCCGCCGCCGCCGGTGTCTTCCGTCAGGGGCGGCTCACCCCGTTCGGCCCGCTCGGCGTTGATCTTGTCGGTGATGTCCTCGCCGGTGGTCTGGTCGACGACCTTCATCGACAGCTTGGTCTTGCCGCGGTCGTCGAAGCCCAGGAACTTGACCTTGACCTCTTGACCCTCGCTCAGCACGTCCGCCGGGTTGGCGACGCGTTCCAGCGAGATTTGCGACACGTGGACCAGACCGTCCTTGGCGCCGAAGAAGTTCACGAAGGCGCCGAAGTCGACGACCTTCACGACCTTGCCGGAGTAGATCATGCCGGGCTCGGGCTCGGACACGATCGACGAGATCCAGTTCTTGGCGGCGTCGATCTTCTCCTGCTCGGAAGCAGCGATCTTCACCGTCCCGTCGTCCTCGATGTTGATCTTGGCGCCGGTCTTTTCGACGATCTCGCGGATGATCTTGCCGCCGGTGCCGATGACGTCGCGGATCTTGTCGACCGGAACCTTGATCGACTCGATCTTGGGCGCGAACTCACCCAGCTCAGTGCGGGCGCCGTCGATGGCCTTGTCCATCTCGTCGAGGATGTGCAGGCGGCCGGCCGAAGCCTGGGCGATCGCCTTCTTCATGATCTCCTCGGTGATGCCGGCGACCTTGATGTCCATCTGCAGCGAGGTGATGCCGTCACGGGTGCCGGCGACCTTGAAGTCCATGTCGCCCAGGTGATCTTCGTCACCCAGGATGTCCGACAGGATGGCGAACTCGCCCGACGGCTCCAGGATCAGGCCCATGGCGATGCCCGAGACGGGCTTCTTCAGGGGCACGCCGGCGTCCATCAGGGCCAGCGACGAACCGCAGACCGTGGCCATCGAGGACGAGCCGTTCGACTCGGTGATCTCCGACACCAGACGGATCGTGTAGGGGAAGTCCTCCGACGACGGCAGCATCGGACGGATGGCCCGCCAAGCCAGCTTGCCGTGGCCGATTTCACGACGGCCCGCACCGCCCATACGACCGGTCTCGCCGACCGAGTAGGGAGGGAAGTTGTAGTGCAGGAGGAACTTCTCCTTGTACGTCCCGGTCAGGGCATCGATGTACTGCTCGTCCTCGCCGGTGCCGAGGGTCGCGACGACGATGGCCTGGGTCTCACCACGGGTGAACAGGGCCGAACCGTGGGTGCGCGGGAAGACGCCGACTTCCGAGACGATCGACCGGACCTTGTCCAGTGCGCGGCCGTCGACGCGGTGACCGTTGTCGATGATGTCGCGACGCAGGACGTGGGCTTCGCATTCCTTGAAGGCGGTCGAGAATTTGGCCGGCTCGACGCCGTCCGGGTTCTCGTCGGTCTTCACCAGGGCTTCGGCGGCCTTCTTCTTGGCGGCACCGACCGCGGCGTGGCGGTCATGCTTGGCGACATGGGTGTAGGCGGCCTTGATGTCCTCGCCGACCAGCGACTGGATCGAGGTTACGACGTCCGAGTGATCCTCGGCGGTGAAGTCGAAGGGCTCCTTGGCGGCGTGCTCGGCCAGCTCGATGATGGCCTCGATGACCGGCTGCATGCCCTTGTGAGCGAACATCAGGGCTTCGAGGAAAGTCTCTTCCGACAGTTCCTTGGCTTCCGATTCCACCATCATCAGGGCGTCGGACGTACCGGCGACCACAAGGTCCAGAGCCGAGTCGTTCAACTGGTCGATGGTCGGGTTCAGGACCAGCTCGCCGTCGATGTAGCCGACGCGCGCGCCGCCGATCGGGCCCATGAAGGGCACGCCCGAGATGGTCAGGGCGGCCGAGGTGGCGACCATGGCCAGGACGTCCGGATCGTTTTCCAGATCGTGCTGCAGGACGGTAACGACGACCTGGGTCTCGTTCTTGAAGCCCTTGACGAACAGCGGGCGGATCGGGCGGTCGATCAGGCGGGAGACAAGGGTCTCTTTCTCGGTCGGACGGCCTTCACGCTTGAAGTAGCCGCCCGGGATCTTGCCGGCGGCGAAGGTCTTTTCCTGGTAGTTGACGGTCAGCGGGAAGAAATCCAGGCCCGGCTTGGGCGCGCGACCGTAGACGACGGTGGCGAGGACGACGGTCTCGCCGTAGGTGGCCAGAACGGCGCCGTCGGCCTGGCGGGCGATGCGGCCCGTTTCCAGGGTCAGCGGGCGGCCGGCCCAGTCGATCGTCTTGCGTTTGATATCGAACATTTTCGTCTTTCATGTCCCGGTGGCGGATTCCACGCGGGGTCCCATCAGTGGGTGGAGCGTCGGGCGTTCAGTCCTTCGATCCATGGGCGGCCGCGCCATCGCGGAACGCCCGGGAAGATGAGGACCGCTTTGGCCCTCGCGTCTGCGCCGTACTTCCGGCGGCGCGCCGGTGGTCGTTATGTACGGAAAGAGGCGCGGACATGGCCCGCGCCTCGAAACTGTTTCCGCGTCCCCGGCCTTAGCGGCGCAGGTTCAGCTTGGTGATGAGGGCGGTGTAACGCTCCTTATCGACCTTGTTCAGGTGGTCCAGAAGGCGACGACGCTGCGAGACCATCTTGAGCAGGCCGCGACGCGAGTGGTTGTCCTTCTTGTGGGTCTTGAAGTGCTCGGTCAGGTTGGCGATGCGTTCCGACAGGATCGCGACCTGGACCTCGGCCGAGCCGGTGTCGCCCGACGAGCGAGCGTTGTCGTTGATGACTTCCTGCTTGCGTTCAGCAGTGATCGACATCGGTATGCTCCTTATTGGAGATTAAAAACGCGGTCGGGTTCCAGCCGGCCGGCCCGCAACTGACCGAGAGCGACGAGGGTCTGACCCTGAAAGGCGGAAACGGTGCGAGAGCCGTCCGTGAGGCGGCTCTTCAGGGTTTCAACCTGACGGGGAAGCAGAACGATCGGCCGTCCCTGCCGAAGCGAGAGGGCGTCCTGGTCCGTCACGGCCAGCTCCGGGATGTCGTCCAGGGCGGTCGAAACGGGCAGTAGGCCCTCAAAGGCGGCGTCCCTATGCACCAGATCGGTCAGGAAATCCAGTGTGACGGCGTTCTCGACCGAAAACGGCCCCACCCGCTCGCGCCGGAGGGCCGAGACATGCCCTTCGGCGCCCAGGGCGAGCGCCAGATCGCGGGCCAGCGAGCGCACATAGACGCCCTTGCCGGTGCGGATGGTGATCTCGACATGGTCGGCGTCGGCCGCGTCGGTAACCTCGGCCTCGTGGATGGTCACCGGCCGGCTTCCCAGTTCGAACTCGGCCCCCTCGCGGGCCAGGTCATAGGCGCGCTGGCCGTCGACCTTGATGGCGCTGAAACGGGGCGGGGTCTGCTGGATGTCGCCGACAAAAGCCTGCAGGGCGGCCTTCACCGCCTGGAAAAACGCCAGGCCGGGTCCCTTTTTCCACTCGCCGGTCTTGGCCGTCGGCGCGACCGCCGGGATCGACCAAAAGGTGTCGAAAGCGCGGAAGTGATCGATGCGCACG
>CAMLNY010000069.1 GCA_946481405.1 uncultured Brevundimonas sp.
ACGTCGACATGATCGTCCAGAGCCAGGCCCGCACCGAGGGCGCGGTCAACCTGACCTTCACCACCGGACGCCGCGACGCCGCCCGCGCCGCCGAGCTGATGCGCAGCCAGCAGACCACCATCGGCTTCGAGGAAATCCGCGTCGACGAGGACGTGGCCAAGGTCTCCGTCGTCGGCGTCGGCATGCGCAGTCACGCGGGTGTCGCCCAGACGATGTTCAAGGCGCTGGCGGACAAGGGGGTCAAGTTCCAGGCGATCTCGACCTCCGAGATCAAGATCAGCGTCCTGATCGACGCCGCCTACGCCGAATTGGCCGTTCGCGCCCTGCATTCGGCCTACGGGCTGGAAGCGGTATAGTGGACTTTAATGAGCCCGCCCCGACGCCGGGGCGAGGCAGGGAGACCGGATGGCCGTAGCGGGCGGAGCGATGACGAGGGGCCCCCGGGTCCTCCTGCGCCAGATCCGCGAGGCGATGGCCGACGGCGGCCCGGCGCAAGGCCGGCTCGACGTCGTGGTCCGCACCATCGCCCAGTCGATGGTGGCCGAGGTCTGCTCCATCTATCTGCGCCGCGCGTCGGGCGAGCTCGAACTGTTCGCCACCCAGGGCCTGAATCCGGACGCTGTCCACAACACCCGGCTGAAGCCCGGCGAGGGTCTGGTCGGCGAGGTGGCGCGCCTCGCCCAGCCGATCAGCCTGTCGGACGCCCCGTCCCACCCCAGCTTCTCCTACCGGCCGGAGACGGGCGAGGATCCCTATCACGCCTTCCTCGGCGCCCCCCTGCTGCGCGGCGGCCGGGCCATCGGCGTCCTCGTCGTCCAGAACCGGGCCGAGCGCCGCTACGACGAGGACGAGGTCGAGGACATCCAGACCATCGCCATGGTGCTGGCCGAGACGGTGGCCAGTGGCGAACTCATGGCGCTGGAGGAGCTGCGCGACGTCGAGGTCGCGCCCCACCGGCCCGAACGTATCAAGGGCCAGAAGTTCGCCGAAGGCCTCGCCTTCGGTCACGTCGTCCTGCACGAGGCGCCGCTGGCCCCCGAGCGCCTGCTGGCCGAGAACCAGCAGGTCGAGGAAATCCGCCTTCGCGAGGGCCTGCGGACACTGAAGGCCTCGATCGACGCCCTGCTGGACGGCGGTCAGGGCAAGCTGTCGGGCCAGTCGTTCGAGGTGCTGGAAACCTACCGCATGTTTGCCGACGACCGGGGCTGGAACCGGTCGCTGGAGGAGGCGGTGCGCGGCGGCCTGACCGCCGAGGCGGCGGTGGACCGGGTGCGCAACGAGCACCGTGCCCGCTTCGCCCAGGCCCGCGACCCTTACATCAAGGAACGGCTGCACGACTTCGAGGACCTGGCCAACCGGCTGCTGCGGGTTCTGGCCGGCGACAGCCCCGGCGAGCGCGAACTGCCCGACGACGCGATTCTGGTGGCGAGAAACCTCGGACCCGCCGATCTGCTGGAATATCCGCGCCACAAGCTGAAGGGCCTGCTGATCGAGGAGGGCTCCGCCGCCAGCCACGCCGCCATCGTCGCCCGCGCCCTGCAGATACCCTGCGTCGGTCGTCTGCAGGGCGTGCGGGACCGTCTGAGCGAGAACGACCTCGTCATCGTCGACGGCGAAACGGGCGAGGCGCACCTGCGGCCCCGTCCGGACATGCTGGAATCGGTCCAGTCGCGTATGGCCGTGCGCGAACAGCGTCAGGCCGAGTTCGCCAAGCTGCGCGACGTCCCGGCCGTCACCTCCGACGGCGCCCGCATCACGCTCCTGACCAACGCCGGCCTCGCCGTCGATCTGGAGAATCTCGACGAGACGGGCGCCGAGGGCATCGGCCTGTTCCGCACGGAGTTCCAGTTCATGGTCTCGGAGGAACTGCCCCGCCTGAACTCCCAGACCGAGCTCTACAAGCTGGTGCTGGACGCGGCGGGCGAGCGGCCGGTCACCTTCCGCACCCTCGACATCGGCGGCGACAAGGTCCTGCCCTACATGGAGACGACCGAGCGGGAGGAGAATCCGGCCCTCGGACGGCGCGCCATCCGTCTGGGCCTGGACCGTCCCAGCCTGCTGCGTCTCCAGCTCCGCGCCCTTCTGGCAGCCGGGGCGGGGCGTGAGCTGCGGGTCATGTTCCCCATGATCGCCACGGTCGACGAGTTCCGGGCCGCGCGCGAACTGGTCGATGTCGAATGCGAATGGGCCCGGCGGCGCGGACGACCCCTGCCGGCGACGCTCCGGGTCGGGGCGATGATCGAATGCCCCAGCCTGCTCTGGCATCTGGACGCGCTTCTGCCCCTGACCGACTTCGTCTCGGTCGGGTCCAACGACCTGTTCCAGTACATGTACGCCGCCGACCGGACCAATCCGCTGGTCTCGGACCGGTTCGACGCCCTGTCGCCGCCGGCCCTGCGCGCGCTTCAGGCCATCCAGAAGGCGTGTCTCGAGACCGGCACGCCCGTCTCGGTCTGCGGCGAACTGGCGGGCCGTCCGCTGGAAGCCTTCGCCCTGATCTGCCTGGGCTTCACCCGCCTGTCGGCTCCCGCCGGGGGCGTCGGCCCGGTCAAGCGGATGATCCTGTCGACCGATCTGACGGCGGCCAGGCGCGGCATGAACAACCTGCTCGGATCCTCTGCCGGATCGATCCGTAGCGAAATCGAAAGCCTGGCCCGGAAGTTGAACGTCGCTCTGTGAGGGGTCCCGATCCGGGATCGATTCACCGTTAACAAGACGTTGAACCGGCGGCTGAAATGGGTTATCCACAAGACGATATGCGTGTGCCTCCGGGGGGAGGCGGGGACCGTCACACCAACGTGGTAGAAGGTCCCTGGTCGAGTACGGCGCGACTGGATGTATCGGTCGAGCCGAGTGTGGGGTCAGGCGTCATGGCGCTGGATACGGGGAATGTCCCCGACGAGTTTCGGGCTCACCCGGACTGGAAGGACCCTGTGCCCTCCATCACCGATGCTGCGACTCTGGGCGACGGGCTGAGGAAGGCCCGCGATCTGTCGGGCAAGAGCCTGGCCGAGCTGGCGGCCGACACCCGCGTCCACGAACGCTATCTGCTGGCGCTGGAAGAGAACAACCAGTCGGCCCTGCCGTCGCGCGTCTTCACCATCGGCTATGTCCGCGCCTACGCCCACGCGCTCGGTCTCGATGAGCAGCTGGCCGTCGAACGCTACAAGCGCGAGACCCCCGACGGGTCCGTGCCGCTGCAGGCGCCGACCGGCGTCGCCTTCGAGGAAGTCCGCCGCTATTCGCCGCGCATCATCGGCGTGGTCCTGATCCTGGCCCTGGCCGTCATCGGCTGGAACGTCTTCCAGCGCGTCAGCCTGATCCGCGCGCCCCAGCCGTCGGACATCGCCGAGGTTCCCGAAAGCTGGAGCCTGGGCGAAGTGCCCGGTCAGGGCGGCATGCGCGTCGGCGCGCCGCAGCCGGCCCCGGCCGACCAGACGACCCCGGCCCTCTACATCACCCCGGGCCTTGAGGCCCAGCTGACGGGGATCGACCCGGCCGACACCGCCGCCGTGGCCGCCGCGGCCGCCGCCGGCGCCCCGCCGGTGCAGGCCGCCTTCAACCCGCGCGGCGCCATCTACGGCCACCGCGTCGCAGGTCGTGCTTCAGGCCCGCAAGGCCGGCGCCCTGGTCGTGCGTCTGGCCGACGGCCGCGTCCTATTCGCCCGCCAGCTGGCGGCCGGAGAGGCCTGGCGCGCCCCGGCCGACGTGGCCGCCACCATCGACGTGTCCGACCCGACCGCCTTCGACGTCTATCTGAACGGCGAGCATGGCGGAGCTCTGACGGCCGTCCTGACCCCGCTCAGCCAGCTGAACACCCGCGCCGCCGCCCTGGCCCGCCAGACGGCCGCACAGGTCCAGGCCGAGGCCGTCGCCGCCCAGGCCGCCGCCGCCCGCGCCGCGGCCCAGACCCAGGCCGCCGTGGTCCAGACGGTCTCAACCAGCCAGCAGACCCTGACGACCACCGTCGCCCAGCGCTGATAGCGCCGGGCGTCATGGCCTTGTCTCCGGCCAGCGCCTATATTGAGCCGTCATGAGCGCTGACCACTCCGCAGAACTGGGCCACGTCCGTCCCTGGCGTCACATCGAGCGGCGGAAGTCCCGCCAGATCCGGGTCGGAAACGTGCTGGTCGGGGGCGATGCGCCCATCACCGTCCAGTCGATGACCAACACCCCGACCTCGGACGCCAAGGCCACGATCAACCAGATCCGCGAGCTGGAAGAGGCCGGGGCCGACATCGTCCGCGTCTCCTGCCCCGACGAGGACTCGACCGCCGCCTTCAAAGCCATCGCCAAGGCGGCGAAGGTCCCGCTCGTCGCCGACATCCATTTCCACTACCGCCGCGGCATCGAGGCGGCCGAGGCCGGCGCCGCCTGCCTGCGCATCAACCCGGGCAACATCGGCAACGCCGACCGGGTCCGCGAAGTCATCCAGGCCGCCAAGGACCACGGCTGCTCCATGCGCATCGGCGTCAACGCCGGCTCGCTGGAGAAGGAGCTGCTGGAGAAGTACGGCGAGCCCTGCCCCGACGCCATGGTTGAGTCGGCCCTGAACCACGCCCGCATCCTGCAGGACCACGACTTCCACGAGTTCAAGATCTCGGTGAAGGCCTCCGACCCCTTCCTGACGGTGGCCGCCTATCACCAGCTGGCCGAGGCCATCGACTGTCCGCTGCATGTCGGGGTCACCGAGGCGGGGCCGCTGCGCACGGGCACGATCAAGTCGTCCATCGCCATGGGCAATCTGCTCTGGGCCGGGATCGGCGACACCATCCGCGTCTCGCTCGCCGCCGATCCGGTCGAGGAGATCAAGGTCGGCTTCGACATCCTGAAGTCGCTCGGCCTGCGCCACCGGGGCGTCAACATCATCGCCTGCCCGTCCTGCGCCCGTCAGGGCTTCAACGTCATCGAGACGGTGGCGACGCTGGAAGAGAAACTGGCCCATATCGCCACCCCGATGTCGCTGTCGATCATCGGCTGCGTCGTCAACGGCCCGGGCGAGGCCCTCTACACCGACGTCGGCTTCACCGGCGGCGGCAAGGGCGCGGGCATGGTCTATCTGAACGGCAAGATCGCCCACAAGCTCGAGAACGCCGCCATGGTCGACCACATCGTCGAACTGGTGGAGCGGAAGGCCGCCGAGCTGACCGCGGCCCGCGAAGCCGCTCTGGAAGCCGCCGAATAGGCGCTCGACCCCTGGGTCAGACCACCCCGGCCAGTTGCATGCCCTGGAAGGTCGCCAGGCACAGCAGCAGACCGCCCACGGCATAGGTCAGGGCCCGCTGAGGCACCGCCTTGGTGATGTAGCCGGCGAACGGCGCGGCCAGCAGGCCGCCGACCACCAGACCGGCCACGGCCGAGGCGTGGTTGGTCAGGGCGTCCGCATCCTTCCAGTGCCCGGTCACCAGAGCCCAGACGAAGGTCGCCGAAATGGCCAGGGTGAGGAAGAACTCGGCCGTATTGGCCGTGCCGATGGCGCGGCGCGGCTCGGCCCCGGCGCCGACGAGGGTCGAGGACACGGTCGGTCCCCAGCCGCCCCCTCCGATGGCGTCGAAAAAACCGCCCACGGCCCCCAGGGGCGCGACCAGCCAGGCCGGATGGATGCGTTTCGGCTTCACGTCGCGGGTCGCCCGCCACAGGATGTAGACGCCCATCACAGCCAGATAGCCGACCACGAACGGCTTGATCACCTTGCCGTCGATGCCCGACAGGACGTAGGCGCCCAGCACCCCGCCGATCACGCCCGCGATCGCCAGAGGGATGAACAAGCGCCACTCGACGTTCTTGTGGAAGGCGTGGGACCCGGCCGAGGCGGCCGTGGTGAAGACCTCCGCCCCGTGCACGCTGGCCGAGGCCGTGGCCGGCGGCACGCCGAAGGCCAGAAGCACCGACGACGAGATCACCCCGTAGGCCATGCCCAGGGCGCCGTCGACCGCCTGGGCGAACAGGCCCACGAGGAGAAACAGAAGAAACGTATCCATACGGCCCCCTGGACCGGCGACGGGGAGGCGCGCCGGATGTCCGTCTTCTGAGCTAATGCACAGACCGCTGAAGCGTAACGGTGATGACGCCTATTTTATCTGTCGCCGCCCGATAGCTTCGCTGCCACGGACACGCGTCTGAGCGCATCCAGCACGTCCGC
This sequence comes from uncultured Brevundimonas sp., assembly GCA_946481405.1. Next base: position 6,143 of record CAMLNY010000069.1, read on the forward strand.
GCCCCGGTAGGGCTTGATGATCATGGTCTCGGCGATGTCGGCATGACTGGCCGCGGCCGCGACGTCTCCGGACAGAAAAACGACCTTCAACCCCCAGCGCGCCTTCAGATTCCGTCCCAGCGACCCGCCGTCGCCGGCGCCCGACAGATTGATGTCCAGCAGGGCGACGTCGATGGCATGCAGCGCGGCCGCCACCTCGGCCGCCTCGGCGCTGTGGAAGGGGCCGACGACGTCGTGTCCGGCCTCGACCAGAACGGCGGTCAGGTCCTGGGCCATGTCCGGGTCGTCCTCGACCACCAGAACCGTCAGGGCCGACGCGTCCTCGACCACCGGCGATTCCAGCACCCGCGGGCTCTGGACCGTCAGGAC
>CAMLNY010000070.1 GCA_946481405.1 uncultured Brevundimonas sp.
GAGGTCATGAACGTGATCGACGAGGACAAGGCCTTCGCGCCCTATGTCCAGTCGAAGGACGACCTCACGCGCCGGGCCCCCTCGAAGCTGACCGACAGTCTCGACTGGAGCTCGTTCTACCTCTGGAAGGACGGCAAGGAGACGGAGAACGTCGCCCGTTGCCCCGACACCATGGCGGTGATGAACGCCGCGCCGCTCTGCGACGTGAAGGGCCGCTCACCCCTGATCATGTACTCCCAACTGAAGGCCGGGGCCCACATCACGCCGCACACCGGGGTCGTGAACACCCGCCTTCTGTGCCACCTGCCCCTGATCGTCCCGCCCCACTGCGAATTCCGCGTCGGCAACACGACCCGCACCTGGGAGAAGGGCAAGGCCTGGCTGTTCAACGATTCGATCGAGCACGAGGCCTGGAACCGCAGCGACGTGACGCGGATCATACTCATCTTCGACGTCTGGCGGCCGGAGCTGACCGAAGAAGAGCGTCGGCTGATCTCCACCCTGCTGCAGTCGATGGACGCCTATGCGCCGCCGACGGGTTCGTGGGACTGATCTAGAGGATGCCCAGCGTCCGGTAGAGGGGCACGGTCTGGTCGATGAAGCGCCGCGCCATGTCGCCGAGCGCCGCCAGGTTGTCCTCGCGGCCGACGACTTCCCTGCCCTGCCGCACGGCGCGTTCGTTCGTTTGCTCGAACACCGCCCAGACCGAGGCGGCGATCTCCTCCGTCGTCCGGGCGCCGGCCAGCCAGGCCCGCAGGAACAACTGGGCCGAGCGCGGCGTCAGCACCCCGCCCCCGACCGCAGGCGAGGCCACATGTTTCAGATGCGGGCCGGTCACGGCGCGCTCGAGGACGAGCCGGTTGTAGCCCTCGCATCGGGCGCGGATTTCCGGCGTGAAGACCTGCGCCGGCCGCAACACGCCCATGCCGACCAGATTGATCAGGGCGGCGACCACGTCTGAGCGACGCAGGCCGGAGACACCCGGCGCCGTCATCAGTTCCGCGGTCGTCTTCGGACGGAAATCCTCGGCCGCGAGCGCCATGGCCAGCGGACCGTAGGTGGCCTCGGACAGCACCACCTCGCCCTGCGCGCCGGTCAGCTGGAAGTCGATCTCGTCCAGCCCGCAGACGAGGACGAAGCCCTGGGCGTCGAACCGCGCCCTCTGTTCGGCGTCCGACAGCGGCCGGGCGTCGCGGGCGAATACGTCGGGCCGGAACTGCTGGTTCACGAGGAAGTCGCGCACGGACTCGCGCACCACCGGATCCTTCTGCCGGTCCAGCAGGGCGACCCCGGCAGGCGGCAGGTGCAGGGCGTTGACCCGGTCCAGCAGCCGCGCCGAACCGACGAAGGCCAGGCCCGCCCCCGCCAGCGCCCCGGCCACCTCGGAGAAGTAGGGCACGTGCCAGTCTGCGTTCAGATACTCGTGGCCGAGATACTGCGCTCCGACCTTGCGCAGCGAGGCGGAGTGGCTGGCCGCCGGACGGTTCTCGGCGAAGAAGCGACTGTCAGCGGCGGCGACGTCCTCCATGAACTCCAGCGCCCTCTCGATCCGCGCCTCGGCCCCGGCGGACGCCTTCGCCAGCCGGTCGTGGCCGAGCTTCAGCAGGTGGCGCACCGGCGACCGCGAGGCCCATCCCGGCTGGCTGTTGTAGCTCAGATAGACCGCACCGCCGGGCGCCAGCCGGTCGCGGATCAGGTCGACGATGATCCGGCGGCTGTCGTCGGAGACCCAGCTCCACACCCCGTGCAAGGTGATGGCGTCGAACATCGGCAGATCGCGCGCGGCGAAGTCGGCAAAGGACTCCGCGAACAGATGCGGCGCGCCGCCCGACGCCTCGGCTAGGGCCCGCGCATGGTCGACGTGGCCCGGCAGCAGGTCGACGCCCCACCAGTCGCCGTCGTTGGCGGCGGCGTGGACGGCCAGGGACACTCCCTGTCCCATGCCGAGCTCCAGGTACCGCGGCGCCTCGGGCGCCGCGACGTCCATCCCCGCGATCAGGCCGCAGAACCGCAGATGGGCGGGTCCGAGCTCGTGGTAGTAGCCGGCCGTGTAGTCCAGCTCGGCATAGGGACCGGGTGTCGCGCTCATCCCCGCGTCATGCACCGGTCAGGGTCGCGAGGCGAGGCCTGTTCGTCAGGCCGCCGGCTTGTTGGCCAGGCACCAGGCCGAGGTGACCTCGACCGTCGCAGGCGTGGCGTCGTCCTCGACGGCGAAGGAGCTGGCGAAATACTGGTTCACCTCGTCTGTGCTCATCGACTTCAGGGCCACCCCTTCCCAGTCGTTCATCGCCGCGCGGACGGCGGTGACGTCGCCCGGCGGGGTCTGGTTCTCCAGCGCTGCCTGCTTCAGGGCCAGATAGGCCATGCAGCCCACGGCCTGATCGGCGCCCGTCTGGCCGCTGACGGCGTCGGCGACGAGGGTCGCGGGGGCGGCGGGGGCCCTGGTCTCCTGCTGCTGGCAGGCGGCGAGCCCGAGGACGGCGGCGGCCAGGGCGGCCGAACGGATGATCATGACTCTACTCCAACTGACTGGGATTGGGCTCAGTGCGAGCCGGCGTTGTAACCGCTGGAGGCCAGACGCAGGACGACGTCGTCGACCTGCACCCCGCCCCGGTCGATGACCAGGTTCTGGTAGTTCCGCTGGCCCTCGATGGTCTCGGCCTCGACGTTCTCGACCTCGGCCACGAACTGGCGGCGCAGATAGGTGGCCAGTTCGCCCGCCGTGACCATGCCGTCGCCGTCCACGTCGCCCGCGCCTGCCAGACCGGTCCGCAGGAAGTGGGAGAGATAGCCCCCCGCCTCGAACTTGTCGGCCACCGCGCTGGTCAGGTCCTCCTCCGAGGAGAACAGGCCCATGACGCCCGGACGGTCCACGACGTTGCGCGCGAAGCCGCCCGAGAAGCAGCTGTCCAGAACCAGCAGGGACAGGCGGGTGTTCAGCCCGTCGAACAGCTGGGCCATTTCCTGATCGGTGATCTCGCCGTCGGTCAGGACGATCGACTCGGTCCGGCCGTCCGGCTCCTGCGAGCTCGTCTGGCCATCTTCCTGGCTGCCGTGGCCCGAGAAGAAGAACAGGAACATGTCGTCCGGCCCGGCCTGACGCGCGACCTGCTGGAAGGCGCGTCGCACGCCGCCGACCGTGGCCTCGGCATTGGTCAGGACCACGCTGGAGGGGTTCAGCACCCCGCCGCGCTGCAGGGTCTCGGCCAGTTTCTCGGCGTCTTCGTCCGTGTACGGAAGGTCATTGGCGACATCCCCGTATTCCGACACCCCGACCATGATGGCGAACACCCGCTGGCCGCCCTGGACGGACGCCTGACGCGGCGAGCCCTGGCTGGGCGAGACCGAGAAGCGATAGGAGCCGGTCTCGCCGGGGGCGAAGGAGGTGACCATCACCTGATACTCGCCGTCCTCCTGAAGCACGGTGTCCAGACGGCTGTTGGTGCCGTCCTCGCCGTCGTCGTTGTCCAGCTGTTCCCCCGACGGCGTGGTCAGGATCAGATAGGCGTCGAAGGCCGAGGACGTCAGCTCCGCCGCCACCCGCTGGCCGCGACGACCCGAGAAGGTGAAGCTGTCGACATATTCGCCGCTGTCCAGCTGCTCGTCGCCCGACTGGAGGGCGCCGCCGACCGTGGCGCCGATCGAGATGTTTCCGCCGCGCACGTCCTGTCGCTGGCCGCGATCCTCGACATAGGATTCCTGCGTCGGCCGGCCCTGCGGCGCGCGACCGTCGGCGGCCATGGCCGACAGGCGATAGCCCCCCTCCTCGCCCGCCGCATAGCTGGTGGCGGTGATCCGGTATTCGCCGTCCTGCGGCAGGGTGACGAACAGCCGGCTGTCGAAGCCGCCGTCGCCGTCCGGATCGTCGTCGTTGAACTCCGACAGCCCCGGTCCCTGAATGGCCAGATAGGGGTCGAAGGCCGAGGACGACAGACGCAGGTCCAGCTGCTGACCGCGACGCCCGCGCAGGGTGTAGGTGTTGATGTATTCGCCGCTGTCCAGCTGGCGGTCACCCTGCCCAAGGGTCCCGTTGACCGTCTGGCCGAGCTGGATCGCCCCGTCGACCTGACGCGCGGGCGGCTGATAGTTGGGCTGCGGCGGACGACCGCCGCCCTGAAACGCGGGGCGACCGCCCTGTTCGGCCAGGATCTGGTAGCGACCGGTCTCGCCCGGGCTGAAGCTGGTGGCCGAGACATTGACCACGCCGTCGGCGGCGGCGGTGAAGGTCACGCGGCTGTTGCGACCGCCGCGCTGGCCCGGATCGTCGTCATTGTCCTCGCTGAGGCCGCCGGGTCCCCGGATCATCAGGTAGGAGTCGAAATCGCTGGCGTCGAGGCTCACGGTATAGGTCTGGCCGCGCCGGACCTGCAGCTCCCAGTCGTCCGCGAAGGTTCCGCGACCGGGTTGCAGGGCCCCGCCGCCGGCGTTCTGGTTGCCACGGCCGTTGCCGATGGCCTGCGCGCGCGCCCCTCCGCCGCCGGTCATGCTCAGGCTGTAGCGGCCGCTCTCGCCGGGCTCATAGCTGGTCGCCGTGATCCGGTAGGTCCCGTCGGCCGGCAGGCGCACGTCCAGCGCAGAGTTGGTGCCGTCCTCGCCCGAGTCGTCGTTGTCTTCCTGGAAGTCCCCCGGCCCGCGGATCATCAGATAGGTGTCGAACGCGTCCGAGCGCATGACGACCGACAGCGGCTGCCCGGCCCGGCCCTGCACCTCGTAGACGTCGATGAACTCGCCCGAATCCAGTTGATCGTCGCCGCGCGACAGGTCGCCCTGAACCTGCCCGCCCGGCTGCAGTCGCTGCTGCGCGATGGCCGGCCCCGTCAGCATCGGCGCGAGCGCCAGCGACAGCGAAAGCGCGCTTGAAAACATGACCTTGCGCATTGCGACTCTTCCCCCTGAAAGACAGCGGGACATTGCCTACAGTCTCCGGGGATGTCACGGGTTCGCGGAACAGGGGTCAGATTCCGACACCCTTTCGCCTCACCACCCTCATTCGGCCTTGTTCGCGGCGCAGAAGCCCCGCCCCGCGCACGGACGCGGCCTTCTCAGACGCCCCTCGCGCCGCCGCCAATCCGGGCCGGCGCACTCACGGATACAGTATGCCCTTCCCCGCCAGCCACCCCGCGCTCGACCGCGCCCTGTCCGAACGCGGCTATGCCGAACCGACCCCGGTGCAAGCCGCTGTGCTGGAGGCCGAGGCCGGCCGCGACCTGCTGGTTTCGGCCCAGACCGGCTCGGGCAAGACGGTCGCCTTCGGCCTGGCCCTCGCCTCGACCCTGATGGGCGACGCCGAGCGGATCGAGGACAACGGCCGGCCCGCCGCCCTCGTCATCGCCCCGACCCGCGAACTGGCGCTGCAGGTGTCCAAGGAACTTGAGTGGCTCTACGGCAAGGCCGGCGCCCGGATCGCCACCTGCGTCGGCGGCATGGACCCGCGCGCCGAGCGTCGCACCCTGGAACGCGGCGCCGCCGTCGTCGTCGGCACGCCGGGTCGACTGAAGGACCACCTCGAGCGGGGAGCCCTCGACCTGACCGCCCTGAAGGCCGTCGTTCTCGACGAGGCGGACGAGATGCTGGACATGGGCTTCGCCGAGGACCTGACCTTCATCCTCGACAGCGCCCCGGCCGACCGCCGCACCCTGCTCTTCTCGGCGACCCTCGCCCGCGACATCGTCCAGCTGGCCCGCACCTATCAGAAGGATGCGGTCCGCATCGACACGGTCGCCGGCGCCGGCTCCCATGCCGACATCGAATACAAGGCCATCCGCGTCGCCCCGAACGAGGTCGAGCTCGGCGTCGTCAACGTGCTGCGTTACTTCGAGGCCCCCGGCGCCCTCGTCTTCGCCAACACCCGCGAGCGGGTGAAGCACCTGACCGCCAGCCTCCGTGAACGCGGCTTCGCCGTCGTCGGCCTGTCGGGAGAGCTGACCCAGAGCGCCCGTTCGGAAGCGCTTCAGGCCCTGCGCGACGGCCACGCCCGCGTCTGCGTCGCCACCGATGTCGCCGCGCGCGGTCTGGACCTGCCCGACCTCGGTCTGGTCATCCACGCCGAGATCCCGGTCAACAAGGCGACGCTCCTTCACCGCTCAGGCCGCACCGGCCGCGCGGGCAAGAAGGGCACGTCGGTGATGATGGTCACATACACCCGCCGCCGGAAGGTGGAGCTGATGCTGCAGTCGGCCGGCATCACGCCGGAATGGTCGGGCCCGCCCTCGGCCGAGATGATCCTGGAGAAGGACCGCGAACGCCTGCTGGCCGATCCCGCCCTCACCGCCCCGGTCGAGGACGAGGAGGCTCTGGAACTCGGCAAGCTGCTGCTGGAGCGCTCCTCCGCGGAACAGATCGCCGCGTCGCTGATCCGACTCTATCGCCAGAAGCTGCCGGCGCCGGAAGACGTCTATGACGACGAGCGCATGGCCCGCCAGCAGTCGACCGGCCGCAACGACCGCGGCCAGAAGGACGGCCCCCTGACCGACTTCGCGCGCGG
>CAMLNY010000071.1 GCA_946481405.1 uncultured Brevundimonas sp.
ATCCCGGCGTTCAAGACGATCCTCTGGACCGGCGTTGAGCGCATGGTGAGCACGACGAAGGCGATGGGGATCACGACGCTGGACCGCGACCTCGCCCGCACCATGGAGCCGCGCGCCGCGACCCCGGCCCGTCGCCTCGATGCGGTGAAGCGGCTGGCCGACGCGGGCGTCCCCGTCGGCATCGGCTTCGCCCCCGTCATCCCCGGCCTCAACGATCACGAGATGGAATCGGTGCTCGAAGCCGCCGCGAAGGCTGGCGCCACCACGGCCATGTACGTGACCCTTCGCCTGCCGCTGGAGATCAAGGACCTGTTCCGCGAATGGCTGGCCGACGCCCGCCCCGACCGCGCGGCGCGGGTCATGTCGCTGGTTCGTCAGACCCGCGGCGGCAAGGACTATGACCCCGACTGGTCCCAGCGCATGAAGGGCTCGGGTCCTGTCGCCGACCTGATCTCCGCCCGCTTCAAGGCCGCCGTCAAACGCTACGGCCTCGACGGCCCGAGGCACGAACTTGACGTGACGAAGTTCCGTGTGCCTGCCGACGCCCGGCCCCAGCTGGAGCTGTTCGGCTAGTCGCTGCCTCTTTCGTCATCCTCCGGCAAGCCGCTCTTGCGGCGCAGACCGGGCGACCCGACAGCGCCGAAGACCTTTTCAGCCAGGATCTCGGAAGCCGCCGCATGCGCGGCAGGTGCGCGCTCTCGCGCGCCGCTGGGTCCCTCGGTTTCGCTTCGCTCGCCGGAGGATGACGACAGATGAATATGAATTTCTTCCTCTCCACCCCTTGATGATCGGCGAAGCGCGCTTATCTCAGCCCACAGGCCGGTCTTTGACATCCAGAAACCATCGCCGACCCGCCCGAGGACATTTCCGATAATCCTGTCCGCCTGACGAAGCGACTAGTCGCAACTCTCTGATTTTTCTCACGCGACTGTCCATTTCGTCCGTTTCGTCACGATAGATTTCGTCCGGTCGGAGCGGACGAACGTGCCGCTGTGGACCCGACTCGCTCGCACCGGCACCCTGAGTGGATGCGCGATTCCCTTCCGTCCCATCCCTGAGCCATGCCCGGCTTCTACGAATTCTTCGCGGGCGGCGGCATGGTCCGCGCCGGTCTCGGCACCGGGTGGGATTGCCTGTTCGCCAACGACTTCGATGCCAGGAAGGGCCTCACCTATCAGGCCAACTGGGGCACGGGCGGGGAGCTGACCGTCGGCGACATCTGCGCCCTCGACGCGACCGCCCTGCCCGGCCGCCCCGACCTCGTGTGGGGCAGCTTCCCCTGCCAGGACCTCTCCCTCGCCGGTCACGGCAAGGGTCTCGCCGGCGAGCGCTCCGGGACCTTCTACGCCTTCTGGGACCTCGTTCGCGGCCTCGCCGACCAGGGACGCGCCCCCCGTCTCGTCGCTGTGGAGAACGTCTGCGGCGCCCTGACCTCCCGCAACGGTCAGGACTTCGAGGCCATTGCCCGCACCTTCGCCGAGACCGGCTACCGCTTCGGCGCCCTCGTCATCAACGCCGACCTCTTCACCCCCCAGTCCCGGCCCCGCCTGTTTGTCGTCGGCATCCACGGCGACGCCGCGATCCCCGAGGGGCTTACCTCGCCCGGCCCCCTCGCCCCCTTCCACACCCCGGCCGTCATTCGCGCCGTCGATCGCCTGCCCGACGACTTCCGCGATCGGGCTCTCTGGTGGAACCTCCCTGCGCCGCCGCACCGGACGACCGTCTTTGCGGACCTCATTGAGGACGCCCCCCACAGCGTCGACTGGCACAGCCCGGCCGAGACCGACCGCCTCCTGTCGATGATGAGCCCGGTCAACCGCGCCAAGGTCCAGGCCGCGGGGCGCGCCGGTCGCCGCATGGTCGGCGGCGTCTACCGCCGCACCCGCACCGATGCCGCCGGCAACAAGGCCCAGCGCGCCGAGGTGAGATTCGACGACGTCGCCGGCTGCCTGCGCACTCCGGCCGGAGGCTCCAGCCGCCAGACCATCCTCGTCGTCGACGGCCCCCGCATTCGCTCCCGCCTGATCTCGGCCCGCGAGACCGCCCGACTCATGGGCCTGCCCGACAGCTACGTCCTGCCCCGACGCTACTCCGACGCCTACCACCTGACCGGCGACGGCGTGGTCGTCCCCGTCGCCCGCCATCTGGCCTGCTACCTGTTCGAACCGCTCGTCGGCTCAAGCCACAGCAAGGCCGAAGCCGCCTAGCGCCGGAACACGCTCACCAGCTCGACGTGAGCCGACCACAGGAACTGGTCCACCGGCGTGACCGTCTCCAGCCGGAACCCCTTGTCGATCAGTACCCGCGCATCCCGCGCGAAGGTCTGGGGATTGCAGGACACGCCCACCACGACCGAGGCCTTGGTGTCGGCGATCTGGGCCGTCTGGTCGATGGCCCCGGCGCGCGGCGGGTCGAACACGATGGCCTCGCAGCCCTTGAGGTCGTAGGGCGTCAGCGGCCGCCGGAACAGGTCGCGCGCCTCCGCCGTGATCTGCTTCATGCCCCGCGCCGAGCCGATCCCGGCCTTCAGCGCCGCGATCCCCGCCGCCGAGGCGTCCGCCGCCAGCACGGCGCCGACCGTCGCCAGCGGGAAGGTGAAGGTCCCGGCGCCGCAGAACAGGTCCGCGATCTTCTTCGCCCCCTTCACCGCCGCCACGGCCCGATCCACCATCGCCTGCTCCGCCTCCGGCACGGCTTGCAGGAAGCCCCCCGCTGGCAGGGGCACGGTCGCCGGCCCGAACTGGACCCGGGGCTGACGCGCCATCATCAGGGTCTCGCCCGCCATGCTCAGCCGCGCCACATCCGCCTCGCGCGCCGCCCGGATCGCCTGCATCTGCCGGTCCGCCGACAGCCCCCCGGACTTCCGCTCCACCCCCGTCACATCGATGTCCAGCCCGTCCAGCGTCCAGGTCACATGCAGGGTCGGCGCCGACTTCGGATGCTCCAGGAACGCCGACGCCACCTTCACCAGCGTCGGGAAGGTCGCGACCAGCCGGGGATCCGCCACCGGGCAGCTGGACACCTGGACCAGCCGCCAGGACTTCCGCGCCTTGAACCCCAGCACGACCCTGCCGTCCTCCAGCCGTCGCGCATGCAGGGCCAGCCGCCGCCGCGTCCCCGGCGGAACCGCCACCGTCGCCTCGACATCGGTCTCGATCCGCTCGCGCGCCAGGGCAGCGATCACCTGATCCCGCTTCCAGTCCAGATAGGGCCCCGGGGCCCAGTGCTGCAGCGAACACCCGCCGCAATCCCCATACTGGGGCGACACCGGCGCGATCCGGTCCGGGCTGGCGGCGAGGATTTCGGGGGTCTCCATCCGCCCATCGACGACCTCGCCACGCACCGTCTCTCCCGGCAGGGTCAGGGGCGCAAACACCGCCCCACCGACCACGAAGGCCATTCCATCCCCTTGTCCGGCCACCCGGTCGATCGTCAGAGTCGTGGTCATCGGCGGCTTCTACCCGCCCCAGCCCTGATCCGAAACCTGAACGAAGATGAACGACCCGCTCAAAACGCGTTCAGGTTCGAAGGCCCATAGATCGCCTCAACAAGACGCCGGACCTTCCCGGCGCCGAACAGGGGTTCTCTAAATGACCGCCTTCGTGAAGTCCGCCGTCGCCGCCGCCGCTCTCGCCGCCGCCGCCACCCTCGTTCCCGCCGCCGCCTCGGCCCAGTCCTACGGCTACGGCAACGGCTACAACTCCGGCTACAACCAGTCCTACAACGACCGCTACTACGACCGCTGCGAAACCCTCGGTCAGGGCCGCACCGGTGCGGGCGCACTGATCGGCGCGGGCGTCGGCGCCGTCGCCGGCTCCCAGATCGCCGCCCGCGGCAACCGGACCGAAGGCTCGATCATCGGGGGCGTCCTCGGCGCCATCGTGGGCTCGCAGGTCGGCCGCGCTTCGAATGACAACTGCCGTTCGAACACCACCTATTCCCCGCCCCAGACCTATTACCGCTCCAACGATCGCTACGACGATCGCGCTTACAACTCGGGCCGCTACTACGACGACCGCGGCTACCGCGACGACTATCGCCGGGACGACCGCCGTGACTATCGCCGGGACGACCGCCGTGACTACGACAACGGCTACGAGATTTCGGCCGACGGCTACTACTATTTTGATCCGCGCCGCGGCTGGCTGCCGCGCTGATCGACCGGTTCGCGGCGTCGATTTCTTTCAGCCCCCCTGTCGATCGATGTCGCGACGGGCCGCCGGTGGAGCAATCCACCGGCGGTTTCTCTTTGTGGTGTCGCTAACGCTCGCGACGCGGTCGCTCGCTGCTCGAGCGACGGGTCAGGCTCTATTGGTGGCCCAGAGTAGGTGTTCGATGTTGCCGTCCCCACCGACGATGGGGCTTTCGGCCGTCGCCTGAACTGACCAGCCGACGCTCTCCAGCCAGTCGGAGACGCGCTGCACGGCCGCCTGCCGCGCCGCCTCATCCTTGACCACGCCGCCGCGTCCGACCTCCGCGCGGCTGTCCATCTCGAACTGGGGTTTCACCAGCGCGATCAGGTCCGCCTTGTCATCCGCCAGCGCCAGAGCCGCCGGCAGGACCTTGGCCAGACCGATGAAGCTGGCGTCGCAGACGATCAGGCCGGGCGCCTCCGAAATCAGGTCGGCGTCCAGCGACCGGGCGTCGGTCTTCTCCAGATTCACCACCCGCATGTCGTCGGCGATCCGGGGATGCAACTGCCCCTGCCCCACGTCGACGGCGAAGACCCGCCGCGCGCCCCGCGCCAGACAGGCCTCGGTGAAGCCGCCGGTCGAGGCGCCGACGTCCAGCACCACCCGCCCCTCGACCGTGACCGGCCACAGGGTCAGGGCGTGATCCAGTTTCAACGCCGCCCGCCCGACCCACTGATGCGCCTCGATCAGGGTCAGTTCGGCATCCTCCGCCGTCTTCTGCGACGCCGCCTTTGCGACCACGCCGTCCACGGTCACGCCTCCGGCCTCGATCGCCGCTCGGGCGCGGGCGCGGCTGTCGACCAGCCCCCTCGACACCAGAAGGACGTCGAGGCGGACGCTCACCCCATGGACTCGAGACGACCCAGGGCCGCCTCCAGCCGCGCCTTGCCGGCCTCGGCCTCGGCCAGCTTGGCGCGCTGTTCGTCGATCACGGCCGGAGCCGCGCGCTCGACGAAGTTGGGGTTGCCCAGCTTCTTCATCACATGGCCGATGTCGCTGTCGAAGGCCGCGATTTCCTTGGTCAGACGCGCGCGTTCGGCGGTCAGGTCGATGATCCCGGCCAGCGACAGGGCCGCCGCCGATCCGCCCGAAACGAAGGTGACCGCCCCGGCCGGCGCGGCGTCCGACGTCGCGATCTCCGACACCCGCGCGAGCGTCAGAATCAGGTCGCGGTGACGCGTCGCCCGGTCAGAGGTCGCCTCATCGGGGGCGACGAAAGTCAGCGGCGGCTTCGCGCCCGGTGGCACGTTCATCTCCGCCCGCAGACCGCGCACCTCGCCGACCAGATCGACCAGCCAGCCGATCTCGGCCTCCGCCGCAGCGTCGACGAAGCCGTCCGGCAGCACCGGCCAGGCCGCGCCGATCAGGGTCGCCTCGTCCCGCGCCGCGCCTTCCTTACCGAGTTCGGCCCACAGCTCCTCGGTGATGAAGGGCATGACCGGGTGCAGCAGCTTCAGCGTCTGGTCGATCGTCCACGCGGTCATGGCCCGCGTCTCGGCCTTGGCGGCCTCGTCGGAGCCCTGGAACACCGGCTTTGCCAGTTCGAGGTACCAGTCGCAGAAGACGTTCCAGACGAACCTGTAGAGGGCCGAGGCGGCGTCGTCGAAACGCCCGCCCTCGATGGCCTCCGACACCTGACGCTCGGCCTTGGTCAGTTCCCCCCGAACCCAGCGGTTGATCGTCTGTTCGACCGTCGCCGGATCGAAGCCCTCGACCCGTGCGCACTCGTTCATCTGCGAGAAGCGCGCCGCGTTCCACAGCTTGGTGCCGAAGTTGCGATAGCCCTCGATCCGCTGCTTCGACAACTTGATGTCGCGCGTGCCCGACAGGATGGCCATGGTGAAGCGCAGGGGATCAGCCCCGAGCTCGTCGATGATGACCAGGGGGTCGATGACGTTGCCCTTGGACTTGCTCATCTTCTGGCCCTTCTCGTCGCGGACGAGCGCGTGGATGTAGACGTCGCGGAACGGCTCCTCGCCCATGAAGTGCAGGCCCATCATCATCATCCGGGCGACCCAGAAGAAGATGATGTCCGCCGCCGTGACGAGGTCCGACGTCGGATAGAACCGCTCCAGATCCTCGGTCTTCTCCGGCCAGCCCATGGTCGAGAACGGCCACAGGGCCGAGGAGAACCAGGTGTCGAGGACGTCCTCATCCTGCGTCAGGGTCTTGCCGCCTGACTGGGCGATGGCCTCGGCTTCGGTCTCGGCGACGTAGATGTTTCCGTCGGCGTCATACCAGGCCGGGATGCGGTGACC
>CAMLNY010000072.1 GCA_946481405.1 uncultured Brevundimonas sp.
TCCAGGTGGGCGGCTTCAAGAAGGGGAAGGTCAAGGACGTCGACGTCATCTTGATGCGCCAGGACCAGCCCTTCGACATGGCCTATGTCACGGCCACCTACCTGCTGGAGACGGTCCATCCGCGCACCCTGGTCGTCAACGACCCGGCCGAGGTCCGCTCGGCGCCCGAGAAACTGTTCGCCACCCGGTTCGAAGGCGTCCAGCCCCCGACCCTCATCTCATCCGACCCGGTCGCCCTCGTGGAGTTCCACGAGAAGAACGGCGACGTGGTGCTGAAGCCCCTGCACGGCGCGGCGGGCTCGGGCGTCGTCCGGCTGAAGGCCGGCGATCCGAACCTCGAGGCCCTGATCGAAATCCACGCCACGGGGTCGCGCGACCCGCTGGTGATCCAGAAATTCATCCCGGCCGTCTCGAAGGGCGACAAGCGCATCATCCTCGTCGACGGCGAGCCCGTCGGCGCCATCAACCGCGTCCCGCCAGAAGGTCAGGTTCGCTCCAACCTGCGCGTCGGCGGCACGGCGGCCCCGGTCGAGCTGACGCCGCGCGATCTGGAGATCTGCGCCCTGATCGGGCCGGAACTGAAGGCGCGGGGCCTGCTGTTCGTCGGCATCGACGTGATCGGCGACTATCTGACCGAGATCAACGTCACCTCCCCGACCGGGGCGGTGCAGTTGAAATCGTTCACCGGCATCGATGCCGCCGCCGTCCTTTGGGACGTCATCGAAGCGAAACACGTTCCGAGCGCATGACCACAGACTTGCAACCGAAATGAGTTCGTGATTTGTTCTCTCCCGTTGAGGGAGGCGGACATGCTGGCCAGCATCGCGACGGTGGCGTTCGAGGGGGTCGAGGCGCGCCGGGTCTCGGTCGAGGTTCAGCTGGTCGGCAATGACGGGCCGATCGTCTTCAACATCGTCGGCCTGCCGGACAAGGCGGTGGGCGAGAGCCGCGAACGGGTGCGCGGGGCCTTCGCCGGCATCGGCCTGGCCCTGCCCCCGCGGCGGATCATCGCCAATCTGGCCCCCGCCGACCTGCCCAAGGAAGGCAGCCATTTCGACCTGCCGATCGCGCTGGCCCTGCTGGCGTCGCTGGGGGTGATCCCGGCCGATGCGCTGGAGGGCTGGGCCGCGATCGGCGAACTGGGGCTGGACGGGCGGATCCAGCCCGTCGGCGGCTCCCTGCCGGCGGCTGTGGCGGCGGCCTCCATGGGACTGGGGCTGATCTGCCCCGAGGCCAACGGGTCGGAGGCGGCCTGGGCGGGCGACGTGCGGCTGCTGGCGCCCCGGTCGCTGATCGGCCTGATCAACCACTTCAAGGGCGCGACCCTGCTGCGCGCGCCCGAGCCGGGCCCGGTGACGACCGGCGGCGCGGTCCCGGACCTGCGCGACGTCAAGGGCCAGGAAAGCGCCAAGCGGGCGCTGGAGGTGGCGGCGGCGGGCGGCCATAACATCCTGTTCGTCGGCCCGCCGGGGTCGGGCAAGTCGATGATGGCCCAGCGCCTGCCGGGTCTCCTGCCGCCCCTGACGCCGCAGGAACTGCTGGAAACCTCCATGGTCTGGTCGGTGGCGGGACTGATCGAGCGCGGCGCCCTGACCCGCGACCGGCCGTTCCGTTCGCCGCACCATTCCGCCTCCATGGCCGCCCTGACCGGCGGCGGCCTTCGCGCCAAGCCCGGGGAGGCCTCGCTGGCCCACAACGGCGTCCTCTTCCTCGACGAGTTGCCGGAGTATTCGGCTCAGGCGCTCGACAGCCTCCGCGCACCGCTGGAGACCGGAGAGATCGTGGTGGCGCGCGCAAACGCCCACGTGCGCTATCCGGCGCGGTTCCAGCTGGTCGCGGCCATGAACCCCTGTCGCTGCGGTCTCGGCGGCTCGGGCAAGGGGGCGTGCGGCAAGGCGCCCCGCTGTCAGCGCGATTATCAGAACCGCATCTCCGGTCCGATGTTCGACCGCATCGACCTGACGGTGGAAACCCCGCCTGTCACCGCCGCCGACATGGCCCTGCCCAGTCCCGCCGAGGGCACGGCCGAGGCCGCCGCCCGCGTCGCCGCCGCCCGCGCCATGCAGGAAGACCGGGTGCGGGAGGCGGGGCTCGATCCCGCCCTGGCGCTGAACGCCCGCGCCACCGGCGAGGTGCTGGACCGGTTCGCGACGCCGGACGAGGCGGGGCGGTCGCTGATGATGCGGGCGGGCGAGGCGGGCGGACTGACGGCCCGCGGCTGGACCCGAACGTTGCGTCTGGCCCGCACCATCGCCGATCTGGAGGGTTCCACCGGCGTCCTGCGCCGCCACATTGCCGAAGCCCTGATCTACCGCCGCACCACCGTGGGGGCGCAGGAGCAATTCGAGCGACAGACGGGCGTACGCGACGGCCTGCCCGCGTGGTGAAAGGTTAACACCTGATCCGGCAGGATGGCGTCGACCCTTGGGACCCGGGAGGGGCGAAGATGGCGCGACGCACGAAGACGACGGACGGTGACGGCGGACAGATGGCCCGCGCTGGCGGGGCCGATCCCTTCCTGCGCCTTATGAGCCACGAGATGCGCACGCCCCTGAACGGCGTCATCGGCATGCTCGGTCTGTTGACCCGCACCCGGCTGGACGGTGCCCAGCGCGCCTATGCCGAGGCGGCGCGGGACTCGGCCGAACATCTGCTGGGTCTGGTCAACGACCTGCTCGACTACGCCCGGCTGGAGGCCGGCAAGCTGGAGATCGATCCGGCGCCGGTCGAGCTGGAGGGACTTGTACGCGGCGTGGCCGAACTGCTCAGCCCCCGCGCCCATGACAAGGGCCTGGAGATCGTCTGGTCGGTCTCTCCCGACGCTCCCGATGTTCTGGCTGACGAGGGCCGCCTGCGACAGGTCCTGTTCAATCTCGCCGGAAACGCGGTGAAGTTCACCGACGCGGGCGGGGTCCGCATCGCCGTCGAACGGACCGGCGGCTCCGACGACCGGCCGACGCTGGCCTTCATCATCGACGACACCGGCCCCGGCGTTCCGGTCGAGGCCCGGGCCCGCATTTTCGAGGAGTTCGGCCACGTCGACGCCTCCGACGCCACCCGCCACGGCGGGGCGGGCCTGGGACTGGCCGTGGTCCAGAAACTGGCCGTCGCCATGGGCGGAACCGTCCGGGTCGAGGACCGACCCGGTCCGAAGAATGCGCGCGGCTCCCGCTTCGTGTTCGAGGCCGCCTTCGATGCGACGCCCGACGCGGCTCCGCGCAGCCGCCCCCTGACCGGCCGCACCTTGCAGGTGCGCAGCCCCGATCCCTTCGTTCAGGCCGCCGCAGAGGCGCAGATCCTCGCCTCGGGCGGGACGCTCTGGCCTGTGGGAGGTCCGGCCTGCGTCACCCTCGTCGATCACGCCGGCGCGGCGGCCGCCGGCCTGCCCCTCGCCCCCCTCCCGGAGGGCGGACGCAGCGTGATCCTTCTGAAGCCGTCCGAGCGCGATCTGATCGCCCGCTATCGGTCGGTCGGCTTCCACGCCTATCTGATCAAGCCCCTGCGCCGCGCCTCGCTGGTCGAGCGGGTTCTGGCCGCCTCCGACGCCGAAACGATCGCCCCGCGCGGGGCCCCGCCCGAGGACGATCGCGTCATCCCCGTCCGCTTTGCCGGAACCCGCATTCTTCTGGCCGAGGACAACCCCGTCGGCGCCCTCCTGGCCAAGACCCTCCTCCGCCGCGAGGGCTGCGTGGTCGAGACTGCCGCCACGGGGGACGAGGCGGTCGCCGCCCTGAAGCGTGCCCGCTACGACCTCGTCTTCATGGACATGCGCATGCCCGGCATGGACGGCCCGGCCGCCACCCGCGTCATCCGCGCCACGGGCGACTGCACCCCCATCGTCGCCCTGACCGCCAACGCCTTCGCCGAGGACCGTCAGGCCTGTCTGGAGGCGGGCATGAACGATCATCTGGTCAAGCCGCTGGAGATCGAGGCCCTGCGCGCCGCCCTGGCCCGCTGGACGGCCGGCGACTTCCGCGCCAAGGTCGCGTTCGGATAGGGTCAACCGACGTCAGATCGGCGGCCCTTCGCGAGAGAGAGGCCGCCCATGACCACCCCAACCGCTCCCACGGGCGCTCCGACCGAGGTCGACACCAAACCCAAGGGATTGGGCGTTCTGAAGGCCGCCTTCCGCGAACGGCGGACCCTCGCCATGCTGCTGCTCGGCTTCTCGGCCGGCCTGCCGTTCGCCATGCTGATCGGCACGCTGAACGCCTGGCTGACCGAGGTCGAGGTCCCGGTCGCCACCATCGGCATCCTCAGCTGGATCGGCCTGTTCGGCGCCTTCCGCTTCCTCTGGTCCCCGGCGGTCAGCTGGACTCCGCCGGGAATCGGCGCACGGTTCGGCCGTCGCCGCAGCTGGCTGATCGTGCTCCAGATCGTCATCGCCATCGCCCTCGGCCTCGTCGCCCTGTCCAATCCGGGTGCGGGCGTGCTGGGGCCGCTGGCCATGGGGGCGGCGCTGGGCGCCTTCGCCTTCGCGACGCAGGACATCGTCATCGACGCCTGGCGGATCGAGGTGGCCGACGAGACGACCCCCATCGACCTTCTCTCCACCATCTACCAGCTGGGCTATCGTACGGCGGCGCTGGCCGGCGGGGCGGGGTCCCTCCTGCTGTCCGAGGCCATCGGCTGGCCCGGGGTCTTCCTGACCGCCGCCCTTCTGATGGGGCTGGGGGTCGTCGGCACCCTGATCGCGCCGGAACCGGCCCCGTCGTCCCGCGCGGCCGTCGCGCGCGAGCGACGCGGTTCGCCGCAGCTGCGCCTGATCGTCCTCGTCACGACTCTCGCCGCCTGGGCCTGGGCCGCCTTCATGCTCGTCCGCTTCATGATCACGGCCCTGACAACCTCCCCCGCGCCGAGCGCGGGCACCTTCACCGGCGCCTGGGGGCCGTGGATCGTCGCGGCGACCGTGGTCCTGCCCGCCGCTCTCGCCGGACTGATCGTCTGGAAGGGCCGCGCAGCCACCGCCGCCGAGGCGTCCGCCACGCCCAAGCTGGCCGACATCTTCTATGACGCCATCCTCGCGCCCCTGGTCGAGCTGATGGGCCGTCTGGGCTGGGGCGCGGTCATCGTGCTGGGCCTGATCCTGACCTATCGCATCACCGACGGCGTCTGGGGCCCGTTCGCCTTCCCCTTCTACATGGGCGACACCGGAGGGGCGCTCGGACACTCGGCGGCCGAGGTGGCGCTGGCGTCCAAGACCTTCGGCGTCATCATGACCATCGTCGGCATCGCGCTGGGCGGCTGGGCGCTTCTGGTCATCGGCCGGATGTGGAGCCTTCTGATCGGCGCCATCCTGTCGGCGGCGACCAACCTCCTGATGATGGATCTGGCGCTGGGCGCGCCCACCGTCGGCGGCTTCATGTCGGCGACCGGCCTCTATGGCCTGTTCGGCGTCTTCCACATCGGCGAGCCTCTGGCCCGGCTGATGCTGGCTATTGCGGGCGAGAACATCGCCGGCGGCTTCGCTGGCGCGGCCTTTGTCGCCTATCTGTCGGCCTTGGCCAACAAGACGTTCGGCGCGGTCCAGTTCGCGGTCTTCATCTCGCTCGCCCTGCTGATCGGGACGCTCGGACGCGGCGCCCTGGGCGAGCTGATCGATGCGCAGGGCTTCGCGCCCATGTTCGCCATCGCCGCCTGGCTGGGCGTCGTAGCCATCGTCATGGTCTGCATCGAATGGGTGCGACTGGGCTTCGAGGCCCGCAAGGTCGCCCGTGAGGGAACCCCGACGGTCTAGACCGTCGGGGGAACCGCCGTCATCGACCGCTCGGCCTCCGCGCTCGGGTGGGGCGGCGTCGCCTCGTCCTCGGGCTCGAACTCCACCGTGACGCCCTCTTCATAGGCGGCGAAGGTGGCGGCGGTGATGATCTCCGAGACCGAGGCGCCCAGCGACACGATCTGCACCGACTTCTCGAGGCCGACCAGCAGCGGTCCGATCACGGTCGCCCCGCCCAGGGCCTGAACCAGCTGGGTCGAAATGGCGGCCGAGTGCAGGGCCGGCATGACCAGCACATTGGCCTCGCGGCTCAGGCGCATGAACGGATAGTTCGTGCGCAGACCCGGATCGAGCGCCAGTTCCGGCGGCATCTCCCCCTCGTACTCGAAGTCCACGCCGCGCTCGTCGAGGATGCGGATGGCCTCCCGCACCTTCTCGCCACGCTCGCCGGGCGGGTTGCCGAAGGTGGAGTAGCTGAGGAAGGCCACGCGCGGAGTACGGCCCAGCTTCTTGACGGTCGCGGCAGCCTGCACCGCGATGTCGGCGAGGTCCTCGGCCGACGGCAGTTCGTGGATCGAGGTGTCGGCGACGAAGATCGTCCGTCCCTTGGCCAGCACGATCGACAGGCCAATCAGGCTGTCG
>CAMLNY010000073.1 GCA_946481405.1 uncultured Brevundimonas sp.
CGAGCCTGCACGCCGGCTACCGCTATGACCTGGTCGGCGACGAAGTCGAAGCCAAGATCGTCGGCACCGACGCCTTCACCGACCTGGCCGTGGTCAAGGTCGAGGGTTCGGACTTCAAGTTCGTCAGTTTCGAGGAAGCGGCGGAACCGCGCGTCGGCGACTGGGTCATCGCGGTCGGAAACCCGTTCGGCCTCGGCGGCACGGCTACGGCCGGCATCGTCTCGGCCCGCGCCCGCGACATCGGCGACGGCACGACGCCCTACACCGACTATCTGCAGATCGACGCCGCCATCAACCGGGGCAACTCGGGGGGCCCGACGTTCGACATCTACGGCCGCGTGATCGGCGTGAACTCGGCGATCTTCTCGCCGACCGGCGGCTCGGTCGGCATCGGCTTCGCCATTCCGGCCTCGATCGCCAAGTCGGTGACCGATCGCCTGATGAGCGGCCGGGCCATCGAGCGTGGCTATCTGGGCGCGACGATCAGCACCATCACGGATGACGAGCGCGAGGCCTACGGCTTCGCCGACGATTTCGAGGCGGCGTATATCGTCGAGGTCACTCCCGGGGCTCCGGCAGACCGCGCCGGTCTACAGGTCGGCGACATCGTCACCTCGCTGAACGGCCGGAAGATCACCACCTCGACCGAGCTGACCCGCGCGGTCGGTCAGGCGGCGCCGGGCGACAACCTGCGTCTGGAGATCCTGCGCGAGGGCCGGGCCATGACCATCAACGTCCGGTCGGGCACACGTCCGGCGGACATTCAGGCGGCCCAGAACGCCGGAAACCCGGACGAGCCTGAAGCCGCTCCGGGTCGTCCCTCGGCCAACACCGGAGAGGTCGTCGAAGGTCTGACCGTGACGCCGGTCACTGACGCCCTGCGCACGCGCTTCAGCCTGCCCGAGAGCGTCAACGGTCTGGTCGTCACCGCTGCTGCGCCGCAGTCGCGGGCGGCCCGGATGGGCTTCGAGGCCGGCATGGTCATCGTTCTGGCCGACCAACGGCCGGTTCGCACGGCTGCCGACCTGCGCGCCGCGGTGGCTCGCGTGCGGGACGCGGGCCGCGAAGGCATCGTCCTTCTGGTCCGCACTTCGAACGGCAACCGGCCCGTCGTGCTGCCGCTGACCGCGCCCGCCGCCGCGGAGTAGTCCGCAGCCTGAACAAGGCTTAACTCCCCAAGTCGCCGCCGATGGACTACCGTCGGCGGCGATTTTGATTCCGGAGGGGCCCTCGTGAAAATTCTCGTGGTCGAAGACGACGCCGAAGCGGCCCAGGCGATGGTGCGCGGCCTGACCGAGGCCGGTCACATCGCCAACCACGCCATCGACGGCGCCTATGGCCTGCTGGAGGCGCAGAAGGGCGACTACGACGTCTATGTCGTCGACCGGATGATGCCCCGCCTGGACGGTATCGGCATGGTCGAGACCCTGAGGAAGGACGGCGACCAGACGCCGGTCCTGTTCCTGTCCGCCATGGGCGAGGTCGAGGACCGGATCACGGGCCTGAAGGCCGGCGGCGACGACTATCTGGTCAAGCCCTACGCCTTCGCCGAGTTGATCGCCCGGGTCGAGGCCCTGTCGCGCCGTCGCGAGACGGGCGGGGTCCAGACGGTGCTGAAGGTCGGCGACCTGGAGATGAACCTGATCGGCCGCACCGTGCACCGCGGAACGACCGAGATCGACCTGCAGCCGCGCGAGTTCCAGCTGCTGGAGTTCCTGATGCGCCACGCCGGCCAGTCGGTGACCCGCACCATGCTGCTGGAGAAGGTTTGGGAATACCATTTCGACCCCCAGACCAACGTCATCGACGTCCACATCAGCCGCCTGCGCTCCAAGATCGACAAAGGCTTCGACAAGGCGATGCTGCAGACGGTCCGTGGCGCGGGGTACCGGCTGGAGGCGTAACCAGAAGGCGTTCTCCCTCCCCTTTATGGGGAGGGACGGCGAAGCGAAGCGGAGCCAGGGTGGGGAACTCCACATCTGAGACGACGACTACGGCCCGGACGATGCGGAAGACGCTGTCGCCGCCGGAAGCGCGGCTCTGGGTCGGCCTCAAGGCTCTGCGACGCGAAGGCTATCATTTCAGGCGACAGGCGCCGGTTCGGGGGTACTTCCTCGACTTCGTCTGTTTCAGCCATCGATTGGTCATCGAGGCCGACGGCGAGTCGCGCGAAACCGAGGATCGGGCGCAGAGGGACAGGATCAGGGACGCGGTGTTCGCTCAGGAAGGATTCCGGACCGTGCGGTTCGACAACGCCATGATCCGCGACAACCTCGGCGACGTGGTTGATTTCGTTCGCCGGGAGCTGGGAAACTTCCCCACCCGGGCTCCGCTTCGCTCCGCCGTTCCTCCCCATGAAGGGGAGGGAGAATAGCGCTCCGATGAAGCTGCCGTCCCTCTTTCGTCGCACGCCCTTCCGGCTGACGCTGCTGTTCCTGGCGCTGTTCGCGGCCGCGGCCAGCGCGATCCTGGCGTATGTCTATGTCGCCTCTGCGTCGGAGGCCCAGACGCGGGCCGAGGCGGATGTGCGGAGTGAACTGCGGACCCTGATCGGCGTCTATGACAGCCGGGGCCTCGACGCGCTGAACATGGCGGTCATCGACCGGACCCTGAGCCGCAGCGCCTATCTCTACCAGCTGATGGACAAGGACGGGACGGTCATCACCACCAGCCTCAGCATCAATCCGTTCCTCAGCCCCCCGGGGGAGGAGGAGTGGACCACCTTCACCCTGACCGACACGGATCCCGAAGGACGGGTCATCCGGCCCCAGGTGCGCGCTGTGCAGGTGCGGCTGAAGGGCGGGGAGGGGCTGATCGTCGGCGAGTCTCTCGGCGACACCGAGGCCTATCTGGGGCGGCTGACCCAGGCGCTATGGATGGCCATGGGCATGGTGCTGCTGCTGGGTCTGGGAGGGGGGCTGCTCATCAGCCGCAATCTGGAACGGTCGATGGGGCGGCTGAACGCTGTGGTCGGCTCGGTGCAGGACGGAGACCTGAAAGCGCGGGTCGTGGTGCGCGGCTCAGGCGATGAGCTCGACGAACTGGGCGCGGGACTGAACCGGATGCTGGACCGGCTGGAACAGTCAATGGCCTCGATCCGCCATGCCGGCGACGCCATCGCCCACGACCTGCGCTCGCCGCTGACGCGGATGCGGGCCAAGCTGGAGGTCGCCCTGATCGACGCCGAGGGCGGCCATATCGACGGGGTCGACGCACTGCAGATCGCGCTGGACGAGGCCGACAACCTCCTGAAGACCTTCAACACCGTTCTGGCCATCGCCCGGCTGCAGGCGGCGGCCGGCCAGTTGCCCGATGCGGCCGGATTCGACGCCGCCGAACTGGCCGCCGACAGGGCCGAACTCTATGAGCCCGCCGCCGAGGACAAAGGTCTGGACTTCTCCGCCGAGATCGAGCGCGGCCTGATGATCCACGGCGCCCGGCCCTTCCTGGCCCAGGCCCTGGCCAACGTCATCGACAACGCCATCAAATACACCCCGACCGGCGGGGCAGTGATGTTGCGCGCCCGTCGTCGGTCGTCGGGCGAGATCGAGTTCTCGGTCACCGACACCGGGCCGGGCGTGCCGGAAGAGGATCGTGGCCGCGTCATCGAACGGTTCGTGCGTCTGGACAACAGCCGCACCGAGGCCGGGTCGGGTCTGGGCCTGTCCCTCGTCGGCGCCGTGATGGAGGCCCACACCGGCCGCATCCAGCTCGACGAAGGCCCCGGCGCCTACGGCGGTTCCGGCCCCGGCCTGCGCGTCGCCCTGGTCCTGCCGCCCGCGTCCGAATGACCGCGCTGAAGCCCTGCGGTCCCGTCGTCGACGCCGAGGCGGCGGAGCGCGCGCATGAGCGGCTGTCGACCTCGGCGACCGAGGCCGGATGGGGCGGGACGCTCGACGCCGCCTGGCCCGCCCTGGCGCCGGTGTTCGCGGCCTCTCCCTATCTGTTCGGCCTCGCCCGCCGCTGGCCCGAGATGCTGCGCGGCGTGCTGGAGGAGAGACCCGAGGCGCGACGGGATGCGGTGATCGCCGCGACCATCGCCCTGACCGGCGGGGCGGACGACATGCGGGCGCCGCTGCGGCGGCTGAAGGCGGAGCTTCACCTGCTGACTGCGCTCGCCGATCTCGGCGGTCTGTGGGATCTGGATCAGGTCACCGGCGCGCTCAGCCGGTTCGCCGACGTCGCCTCGCGCGCAGCCTTGTCGGCGACGGCGGAGGACCTCAGACGACGCGGCAAACTGCTGACGGCCGCCGACGACAGTCGGGGGCCGATCCCGGGCCTGTTCGGCCTCGCCATGGGCAAGCATGGCGCCAACGAGCTGAACTACTCCTCCGACATCGACGTCAGCTTCTTCTTCGACCCCGACCGCCTCGCGCCGGTGCTGGCGGACGGGACGGAGGCGCAGGGGCTGATGAACCGGGTGGCGCAGGGCGTCGCGTCCCTGCTCAGCGAACGCACCGCCGACGGCTATGTCTTCCGGGTCGATCTGCGTCTGCGGCCCGATCCGTCCTCGACCCCGCCGGTCGTGGCCGTGCCCATGGCGCTCGACTACTACGAGGGCGTCGGCCAGAACTGGGAGCGGGCGGCCTTCATCAAGGCCCGCGCCATCTGCGGCGACTTCGACGCGGCGCGCGGCTTCCTGAAGGCCCTGATCCCCTTCGTCTGGCGGCGCAGCCTCGACTATCAGGCCGTGCTCGACATCCAGTCGATCAAGCGACAGATCCACGTCCACAAGACCGGCGAGGGGCTGGAGGCGGCGGGAGCCAATCTGAAGCTGGGGCGCGGGGGCATCCGCGAGATCGAATTCTACGCCCAGACCCAGCAACTGATCCTCGGCGGACGCGACCCGACCCTGCGTTCGTCGCGGACCGTCGATGCCCTCGCCGCCCTCGTCGAGAAGGCGCACCTGCCCGCTGACGTCGCCGCCGAGATGACGGCCGCCTACATCGCCCTGCGCGGCCTCGAACACCGGGTGCAGATGCTGGAGGACGAACAGACCCACGTCCTGCCCGAGGATCCGACCCGACGCGCGGCGGTCGCGGCCCTGGCGGGGGAGGGCGATCTGGCCGCGTTCGACGCCCGGGTCGAAGCAGTTCTGGTCGGGGTCAACCAGCGATACGGCGCCCTTTTCGAGGGGGAGGAGGAACTGTCCTCGCCCTTCGGCAGTCTCGTCTTCACCGGCGTCGACAACGATCCGGAGACGTTGGCGACGCTGGGCCGGATGGGCTTCACCGATCCGGCGACTGTGTCCGACACCATCCGCTCCTGGCATCACGGCCGCATTCCGGCGACGCGCTCTGCGCGGGGGCGCGAGCTGTTCACCCGTCTGGCGCCGCGTCTGCTGACCGCCGTGGCGGGGACCGGCGCGCCCGACGCCGCCTTCCGCCGGTTCTCGGTCTTCTTCGCCGGACTTTCGGCGGGGGTGCAGGTCCAGGCGCTGTTTTTGAACCAGCCCGAGCTGTTCGAGCGGATCGTCGGCGTCATGGCCTTCGCACCGCGTCTGGCGCGCATCCTCGGCCGCTATCCGGCCGCGCTGGATTCCATGCTGGACGCCCGGTTCGAGACCGAGCTCGGCGTCAACACCGGCTTGTTCGACCAGATGGCGGAGGAGGCGCGGGCCGCCGGCGACTTCGAGGGGGCGATGAACGCCGTGCGTCGCCTGCACCGCGAACAGGCCTTCCGCATCGGCATGCAGACCCTGACGGGCCGGGTGGGGCCGGAGGCGGCGGGCAAGGGCTTCACCAACCTGGCCGACGCCGTCATGCGCACGCTCGCTACGGCCGCCCTGACCGAGACCGAACGGCTGGGCGGCGCCATGGACGGGGCCGTCGCGGTCATCGCGCTCGGCAAAGCCGGATCACGCGAGATGACGGCCGGGTCCGATCTGGACCTGATGACCGTGTACCGCGCGCCGTCCGATGCGATGTCGGCGACGAAGGGCTGGTCGCCCGACGTCTTCTATGTCCGCTTCACCCAGAGGCTTATCTCGGCTCTCTCGGCGCACACGGGCGAGGGGGGCCTCTATGAGGTCGACATGCGATTGCGGCCCTCGGGGTCCAAGGGGCCGGTCTCCGTGCCGCTGTCGGGCTTCGAGGCCTACTACGCAGGTGAAGCGGACACCTGGGAGTTCATGGCCCTGACCCGCGCCCGCGTCGCCTGGGCCAGCGACCCGGCGTTCGGCGAGCAGGTCGCCGCCGCCATCGAGGCGGCCCTGCGTCGCCCGCGCCCGGGGGTGAATACGGCGGGCGACGTGCGTTCGATGCGCGACCTGATGGAGAGGGAGCGCCCGGCGAAGGGGTTCTGGGATCTGAAGCTGATCCCCGGCGG
>CAMLNY010000074.1 GCA_946481405.1 uncultured Brevundimonas sp.
TACATGGACACCGGCTCGCGGAAGTGGGGCCGCCCCTACCTGACCCGCGAGTTCTTCAGCCTCGTCGGCTCCACGATGGCCGACCGCATCGCCCTGGTGATGGCCTTCCGCGACGGCGCGCCCATCGCCGGGGCCCTCAACTTCATCGGCCACGACGCCCTCTACGGCCGCCAGTGGGGCGCCCTGGACGACGTCCCCTTCCTCCACTTCGAGCTCTGCTACTATCAGGCCATCGACTTCGCGATCGCCCACGGCCTGTCGCGCGTCGAGGCGGGCGCCCAGGGCGAGCACAAGATCGCGCGGGGCTACCTCCCCTCCCCCGTCTACTCCGCCCACTACATCGCCGATCCGGCGCTCCGGACGCCCGTGGCCCGATACCTGACGCAGGAACGCGCGGGCGTGGAGGCCGAGATCGCCGCCCTGACCAGGGAATACTCCCCCTACCGCTCGACCTGATTGCAAAGCGTCGCCACGGCGCGCCATATCCCGAAACCCTGATTTCTGCTCCCGGAGTGCCCATGTCCCGTCTGCTGATCCTGCTGGCCTCGGCCGCCCTCGTCGCGCCGCTCGCGGCCCCGGCCGCCGCCCAGTCCGTCGACCGCGTCGCCGTCAACGGCATCCTCGATCAGGGCCTGAACCATTCGCAGGTGATGCAGACCGCCGCCTATCTGACCGACAACATCGGCGGCCGGCTGACTAATTCCCCGGCCATGCGCGAGGCCGAGGCCTGGACCCAGCAGCGGTTCCGCGACTGGGGCCTGTCCAACGTCCGCGCTGATCCGTTCGAGTTCGGCCGCGGCTGGTCGATCGTCCGCTCCAGCGCCCGCATGACCGAGCCCAGGGTCATCGACCTGCGCGCCATTCCGATCGCCTGGACTCCCGGCACCAACGGAACGATCAGCGCCGGCGTCGTCGTCGCCCCGATGAGCAAGGTCGCCGACTTCGACCGCTGGCGCGGCCAGCTGCGCGGCAAGATCGTGATGGTTACCCAGCCGAACACCGGCTCCGAGCCGGCCGAGGCGCCCTTCCGCCGCCTGACCGACGACCAGCTCCGCCCCGGCGCCAGCTACGTCCAGCCCCAATATTCGCCCGCCGCCATCGAGCGCCAGCTGGCCACCGCCGACTTCGCCGCCGCCCTCGACGCCTTCCTCGTTCAGGAGGGCGCGCTGGCCATGGTGCGCATGTCGGCCCGGGACGGCGGCCTGCTGCACGGCACCGGCTACGCCTTCCGCGTCGGCCAGACGCCGAAGACACCCGGCATGGAGCTGGCGGCCGAGGACTATCGCCGCCTGGCTCGTCTCGCCCGCACCGACACCCCGCCCACACTGGAGCTGAACAGCGAAGTCCAGTTCCACGACGAGGACACCCAGGCCTACAACATCTTCGCCGATATTCCGGGCACGGATCGGTCGGGCGAGTACGTCATGGCCGGCGCCCACCTCGACAGCTGGGTCGCCTCGGACGGCGCCTCGGACAACGCCGCCGGCAGCGCCGTGGTCATGGAGGCCGCCCGCATCCTGATGCAACTCGGCGTCCGCCCCAAGCGCACCATCCGCTTCGCCCTGTGGAACGGCGAGGAGCAAGGCCTGCTGGGCTCGCTGGCCTATATCGACCGGCACGTCGCCACCCGTGCGTCCTTCGCCGACCCGGCCCGGGCCGCCCTGCCGATCAATCGCAGCTGGCGTCACCGCTGGCCGATCGAACCGCGCGAGGGCTACGGCGATCTGACCGCCTACTTCAACCTCGACAACGGCTCCGGCCGGATCCGCGGCATCAACGCCGAGGGCAACGTCGCCGCCGCCCCGATCTTCCAGGAGTGGCTGGCGCCGTTCAACAGCTTGGGCGCCTCGACCGTGTCCCTGCGCACCTCGGGCGGCACCGACCACGTCTACATGCAGACCGTCGGCATCCCGGGCTACCAGTTCATCCAGGACCCGCTCGACTACGACAGCCGCATCCACCACACCTCCATCGACAGCTACGACCACCTGAAGGCTGACGATTTGCGTCAGGCCGCAGTCATCATGGCCAGCTTCCTTCTGAACGCCGCCAATCGAGACCAGCCCCTGCCGCGCATGCCCACGCCGACCCAGCCGTCGCCGAGCGACCCGTTCGAATACCTGCCGGTGGAGTAATCCGGGAAGGCGGAGGCTTCGGCCTCCGCCTCAGCCCCGCTCGGCGGCCAGACGGAACAGCCGGGCGATCTCGCCGTCCACGGCTGCGGCTTCGTCCAGCTCGACGATCGCAGTCAGGCGCTCGGACCAGCTTTCCTTGCGCACCGCGGGCGAAAGGCGGCCTGACGCCTCGGGTTCGAGCTTCAACCCAAGCAATGCTCGCCCGCCCTTGAGCGGCCGGGCGGCGGCGAACTGCACCGCACGGCTGAAGCTGGTGTAGCCCTTGCGCTGCCCGGAGATGACGCCCTCCGTCCCGCCAGCGATACGCTCGATCGCCTCCAGGATCGCCAGCGAGGCCGCATCCTTCCAGAGCGCCGCGCGCAGTTCGGCGGGCTCGTCCCAGCCCGGCCCGCCGGCGGGATTGAAGGCGTCGAGGATGTGGGCTGCGTGGTTCTGGCCGATGCCGTGCTCGGCCTTGAGCCAGGCCTGCTGCGCCTTCGGCGTCGTCGCGGGGCAGACCTTCATGACCTCGACCCAGGCGTCGAGGGTCTTGCCGGTCTGGGTCTCGAAGTTCGCCTTCACCGTGGCGAACCACTTTTGCTGACGCTCGGTCAGTTGCGGTCCGGGCCTCATGGACGCCTCGCAATTCAGAACGGCCGGAGCGTCCGCTCCGGCCGTCCCCCTCCGGCTTATTCGCCGTCGTTAAGGGTCAGTTCGTCGCCGTTCACGGCGCAGAAGTCGACGCCCATGACCATCAGGTCGGGGGTCTCGTCGTCGAACACGACCTTGATGTCGTACTCGCAGTCTTCCAGACCGTCATCGATGGTGATGTGGACGCTCTCGCCGCTGGGGACGACGTCCGAGCCCAGGATGTCCTCCTCCCAGCTGTCGGTCGACGGCACGGAGATGAAGATCTGGACCACGGTCTCGCTTGTGTGGTTGTGAAGCATGAAGTCCAGCGGGCCGGTCTGGACCGGAGCGCTGGGCGAGGTGGCGCTCAGGGCGAGCGCGGCAAGCAGGTCGATCATGGTTGGTTCCCCCGGGGCCTGAATCGACCCCGGCGCCATGGGTACGCCCTTTTGCGGCGTCGGCAAGGCGCCAGAACCGGCGACCGCACGCCCGATCGGCGCTAGTATGGCGAATCCCATGCCCATCCGCCGCCTCCCCCCCGAGACCGTCAACCGCATCGCCGCCGGCGAGGTGGTCGAGCGGCCGTCCAGCGCCATCAAGGAGCTGGTCGAGAACGCGCTGGACGCGGGCGCAAATCGGATCGAAATCCAGGCGGACGGGGGCGGCCTGGGCCGCATCCTCATCGCCGACGACGGGCACGGCATGGCTCCTGACCAGCTGGCGCTGGCGGTCGAGCGCCATGCGACGTCCAAGCTGGAGCCGGACGACGCCGGTGACGTGGACCTGCTGCGCATCCACACCCTGGGCTTCCGCGGCGAGGCCCTGCCCTCGATCGGCTCGGTGGCCCGGCTGACGATCACCTCGCGCGCACCGGGCGGCGACGCCCACCAGATCACTGTCGAGGGCGGCGATCAGCGGCCGGTCGCCCCTGCCGGCTTCCCCGGCCCCCACGGCGCGCGGGTCGAGGTCCGCGACCTGTTTTACGCCACTCCCGCCCGGCTGAAGTTCATGAAGTCGGAGCGGTCCGAGGCCATGGCCATCTCGGAGGAGATCAAGCGCCAGGCCATGGCGCATGAGAGCGTCGCATTCACCCTCGACCTCGACGGCAAGACGGTGCTGCGCCTGCCGGCCGAACATCCGGGCGACGAAGGGCGGCTGAAGCGGCTGGCCGCCCTGCTGGGCCGGGACTTCGAGGCCAATGCCCTGCTGATCGACCAGTCGCGCGAGGGGGTGCGGTTGTCGGGGTATGCGGGCCTGCCGACCTATTCGCGGGGCAATGGGGCGCACCAGTATCTATTCGTCAACGGCCGTCCGGTGCGGGACCGGCTGCTGCAGGGGGCGCTGCGGGGCGCCTACGCCGACTTCCTCGCTCGGGACCGGCATCCGGCGGCGGTGCTGTTCCTCGACATCGACCCGCTGTTCGTTGACGTCAACGTCCACCCGGCCAAGGCCGAGGTCCGGTTCCGCGATCCGGCGCTGGTGCGCGGCCTTATCGTGGGGGCGCTGAGGCATGCGCTGCACGCCGCCGGGCACCGGGCCTCGACGACGGTCGCCGACAATGTGCTGGCCGGCTTCACGGCCCATGCGGGCCCGGCCTTCAGCCCGAGCTCGCAATCGGCCCAGAGCTTCGGCGCGACGGGTTACAGCGGATGGGTCGGATGGGCGCGGCCGGTGGCGGCCAATCAGGACATTCCCGGCCTCGGCGAACGATCAGCGAGGGTGGAGGCGTCCGCCCGCGACTTCGCGGCCTGGCCGGAACAGTCGGTCGTGGCCGCCCCCGTCGACCCGATCGACCAGCCGCTGGGCGCCGCACGGGCGCAGGTGCACGGCACCTATATCGTCGCCCAGACCCGCGACGGCATCGTGGTGGTGGACCAGCACGCCGCTCACGAGCGCCTCGTCTACGAGCGGATGAAAACCCAGATGGCCGAGGGGTCGGTCACCCGTCAGGCCCTGCTGACCCCCGAGGTGGTCGAACTGGATCCCGCCGAGGCCGACCGCGTCGTCGCTCGCGCCGAAGAACTGGCCCAGCTCGGTCTGATCGTCGAACCCTTCGGCGGCGGGGCGGTGCTGGTGCGCGAGACGCCCGCGCTTCTGGGCGACACGGATGTCCAGGGCCTGATCCGCGACATTGCCGACGATCTGGCCGAACACGGCGCGGCGCTGGCCCTGTCGGAGCGGCTGGCCGAGGTCTGCGGCACGATGGCCTGCCACGGGTCGGTGCGGGCGGGCCGGGTCCTCTCGGCGCCCGAGATGAACGCCCTGCTGCGCCAGATGGAGGCGACGCCGCACTCAGGCCAGTGCAACCATGGGCGGCCGACCTATGTGGAACTGAAGCTGAACGATCTGGAGCGGCTGTTCGGGCGGCGATAACGTCGTTCTCGGATTGGACTCGGAAAAACAGAGTCCAAAAGTGCAAAGCGATCGAAATCAGAGGGTTGGACCCGGGTCTGGATGCGACCTGCGAGCGGCGAGTCCAAAACGCGTGATCGGGTGACGATGTCAAAGACCGGAGGCGGGTAGTGTCTCACGGTTTTCGGGGGCGCCTGCGATAAAGCTGTAAATCGGGGCCGGGCGTTGAAATCGTTTGGCAATTTCGGGCGAGCGTTAATGGGTATGACCGAGAAGCCCCTCTCCCCTTGCGGGAGAGGGAGATCGCGCACGGCGGCGTCAGCCGTCGTTCTGGCGCGATCGGGTGAGGGTGAGACGGCTCCTCACCGGTGAGGCCTGCATGACCCCTCACCCTTTCGGCCAAGACGCATCGCTGCGCTCTGCGGGCCTCAAGCCCTCTCCCGCAGGGGGAGAGGGTCAGAGATGGCGCTTCCCATACCCCGCCATGGCTTCGGCCAGCCATTCGGCCAAGCCCGGCGCCACCGCTTCATACCGGGCATGGAAGTCCGGGTTGTCGACGTAGAGCCGACCCAGCCCCGCATAGGCCTCCGCCGTCGGCGGCGACTTCCACGTTCGGGCGACCCAGGCGTGGTGACGTTTCAGGAGCGGGTCCAGCGCCGGATCGTCGGGCGCGGCGCCTTCCGACATCGCGCGGCCCAAATCCGCTTCCAGATCAGCGACCTCGGCCATCCAGTCCTGACGCTCGTCCGGCGACATGGCCGCGACCGCCGCCTTGCCCGCCTCGACGTGTTCACGCGCCGGTTCGCCGTATTTCTCGATGATCCAGGCCTCGTAGCCGGCCTGTTTCCCGGGGCTGAAGCCCTCGTAGAGTTGCTTGTCCATGATGGTCTCTCGTCCTTCCAGTTCGGCGATCGTGCGGTCGATCGTCCGGGCCAGACGGCGATAGCGGTCCGCCTCCTTCTCAAGCCGCGCCCGCTGCTCGCGCAGCGCCCGCACCCGGTCCGGCTCCTCGGCGTCCAGCAGGGCCGGGATGTCGCTCAAGGCCACCCCGAACTCCCGATGGATCAGGATCTGCTGCAAGCGCATCAGCTCCCCGCGCCCGTAATAGCGGTATCCGTTCTCGCCGACCGTCGCGGGCTTCAGCAATCCGAGGGCGTCGTAGTGGTGCAGGGTCCGGACCGAGGTTCCGGACAGTCTGGCCAGCTGGCTGACGGTGTA